>VGZZ01000053.1 GCA_016872285.1 SAR202 cluster bacterium
ACCCGCCACTATGGTAGTGGACTCGGCGGCGGGGCTGGTGATGCGAGAGAAGGCCGTGCAGGCGGTGATTGTGGGGGCGGACCGAATCGCGGCCAACGGGGACACGGCTAACAAAATTGGGACATATACCTTGGCGGTGCTGGCGAAAGAGAACGGCATACCGTTTTATGTGGCGGCGCCTACCAGCACAGTGGACTTGAATATTGCTACTGGCGACCAGATTCCCATTGAGGAGCGAAACGCGGCGGAGGTGACGCACCTGAATGGAGTGCGCACCGCCGCCGAGGGTATTGGCATACGCAACCCGTCCTTTGACGTGACGCCGCACAAATATATCGCGGCCATCGTCACGGAAGAAGGCGTCATCCGCGAGCCTTACACCGCCAACCTGGCGAAGGCGGTGGCGGGGGCCAAGGCAGCGGTGGGACGGTAGGAAAAGACATGGCGCAAGCGCGAATCGGGATAATCGGCGGCAGCGGCCTCTACAAGATGGAGGGGCTGACCGGCATTCAAGAAATAAAAATTGACACGCCCTTCGGCAAGTCCAGCGATTCGATTACGCTTGGGACTCTGGAGGGTGAGCGAGTGGCATTTTTGCCTCGACACGGGCGGGGCCACCGCATCATGCCAACCAACCTGCCGGTAAAGGCCAACATTTACGCGCTGAAGACTCTGGGGGTGGAGCGCATCATATCGGTCAGCGCAGTGGGAAGCCTGCGGGAAGAGCTCAGGCCGTTGGATTTGGTGGTGCCGCACCAGCTGATCGATAGGACGTACCATCGAGATAGCACCTTTTTTGATAAGGACGTGGTGGCGCACATCGCCTTCTCGGACCCTTTCTGTCCAACTATGAGCGAGTTGCTGTACAAGACCGCGTCGGCGACGGGCGCGCGGGCGCATGCCGGCGGCACGATGGTGGTGATGGAGGGCCCGGCTTTTTCGACTCGAGCCGAGTCGAACATGTACCGCCAATGGGGAGCGGATATTATCGGCATGACGGCCCTGCCGGAGGCCAAGCTGGCGCGGGAGGCCGAGATCTGCTATTCGACGCTGGCCTGCGTCACCGACTATGACTGCTGGCGGGAGGCCACGGAGGTGGTGACGGTGGAGATGGTGGTGGCGAATCTTTTGAAAAACGGGTCGGTGTCCCAGCGGGTGCTGAAAGACCTGATTCCGAAGATTCCCAGGGGCCGCAACTGCGGCTGCGGAGAAGCGCTGAAGGACGCCATCATCACCACGCGCGAGCAGATACCGGACGATTTTAAGAAGAATATGGCGCCTATCATTGGAAAGTACGTGAGGTAAAGGGGGAGCTATGCCCAGACAAGAACCCGGCGAACCGTATCTTCGTGTGGACTCTGGGGAGGCCAAGGCCATCCTGGACAAAGAAAAGGGCAAGGCCGCGGTCATCGATGTGAGGAGGCACGACGAGTGGGTCAGCGGCCACGTCCGAGGCGCTGTCCACATTCCTATAGATGATCTGCCCGATCGCATCGACGAACTGCCGAAAAATAAGAAACTGCTGTTTATCTGCGCCGCCGGCGTCCGCAGCGGGCTGGCGTGTGAGATTGCGGCGTCCATGGGGCTGCCGCAGGAGATCCTCTATAACATCGAGGACGGCACGCCCAACTGGATCAACAACAACCTGCCCACTGACTATGGCCAGTAGGAGAAGAGGTTGAGCGTACTAGTCGTCGGTTCCGTGGGGTACGACACTGTCAGCACGCCGGTAGCGTCCGGCAAGGACCTGCTGGGCGGCTCCGCCACCTACTTCTCGCTGTCGGCCAGCCGATTCACCGAGGTGTCGCTGGTGGCGGTGGTCGGCAAGGACTTTCGCGAGGCGCATCTAAAGTTGTTGGGCGACCACAAGGTAGACACATCAGGGCTGGAAGTAGCCGAGGGCAAGACCTTCCGATGGTCGGGCCGCTACCGGCACGAGGACGTGAACTCGCGGGATACGCTGGACACCCAGCTAAACGTCTTCGCAGGGTTCAAGCCGAAGCTAAGGCCGGAACACCGGCGTAAAGACTATCTGTTCCTGGCGAACATTGACCCGGTGTTGCAGATGGAGGTCCTGGGTCAGATGGAGCGACGACCCAAGCTGGTGGGGATGGACACGATGAACTTCTGGATTGAGGGCAAGCGAGATGCCCTGGCTAAAGTCATCGGCTCGGTGGATGTGGTGTTCATGGACGAAGGCGAGGTGCGTTCCTATGCCCGCGAGTCCAATCTGGTGAAAGCGGCGCGGGCTATTATGGGCCAGGGGCCGAAGACTGTAGTGGCGAAGCGCGGGGAGCATGGGGTGCTGCTGGTGACAAAAGATTCCGTTTTCGCCGCGCCTGCGTTTCCCCTCGACACGGTGGTAGACCCCACGGGCGCAGGCGACACTTTCGCCGGCGGGTTCATGGGCTACCTGGCGTCGACGGGCAATTTAAGCCATCGCGGGTTCAGGCGGGCGACGGTGCTGGGGTCGGTCATGGGGTCCTTTGTCGTCGAAAGCCTTAGCGCCGACCGGCTACTGTCCCTGGACTACGACGCGCTGCAGTCGCGCTTTCGGGCCTTCACGGCCCTGACCAGCTTTGAAGAGCTGAAGGCCGGGGAGGGCCTGCCCTGGCGCGGGAGGAACGGACGATTCGAGAAGGGAACCAAATAAGGAGCGGAGAAGTAACTTGGTAAGCAAACTAAAAGGTGATATCAAAGACCCAAAGCTGGCGGCTGGCGGCGTTGACCATATCCAGTGGGCCGGCCAGGACATGCCGGTGTTGAATTTAATTCGAGAGCGGTTCGCCAAAGAGAAGCCGCTGAAGGGCGTGCGGATTGCGGCGTGCTTACACGTCACCAGCGAAACGGCCAACCTGGCGCTGACGCTGAAGGCGGGCGGCGCGCAGTTGGCGCTGTGCGCGAGCAACCCCCTGAGCACTCAGGACGACGTGGCCGCAGCCCTGGTGAAGGAGTACGGCATTCCTACCTTCGCCATCAAGGGCGAGGACGACAAGACCTATTACAGCCACATTCGTGCGGCCCTGGACAACCGTCCGCAGATAACCATGGATGACGGCGCTGACCTGGTGGCCACCATCCACCAGGAGCGGCAGGAGCTAATCGAGGATGTCATCGGCGGGACCGAGGAGACGACGACGGGGGTCATTCGATTGCGGGCCATGGCTAAGGACGGCAAGCTGCGGTATCCCATCGTCGCGGTCAACGAGGCGGACACAAAGCATCTCTTCGACAATCGATACGGCACGGGCCAAAGCACCCTGGACGGCATTACGCGCGCCACCAACGTCCTCTGGGCGGGGCGGAAGGTGGTGGTGATGGGCTATGGTTGGTGCGGCCGGGGCGTCGCCAATCGAGCGCGAGGCATGGGAGCCAGCGTCATCGTGACGGAGGTGGACCCGGTGAAGGCCCTGGAGGCGGTGATGGACGGCTTTACCGTCATGCCGAGCCTGGAGGCGGCTAAGGTGGGGGACATTTTTATCACCGTCACGGGCGGGCTCAAGACCATCGGCAAGAAGCACATGGAGCGGATGCGCAGCGGCGCCATACTGGCCAACAGCGGCCATTTCAACGTCGAGATCGACATACCGTCGTTGGAAAGTATGGCGGCGTCCAAGCGAGAGGTACGGCCCTTTGTTAGAGAGTACAGCTTGAAGGATGAGCGCAAGCTGTACCTGCTGGGCGATGGGCGGCTGGTGAACCTGGCGGCGGCGGAGGGCCACCCGTCCAGCGTCATGGACATGAGCTTCGCCAACCAGGCGTTGAGCGTGGAATACCTATCGCAAAACAAGGCCGGGCTCAAGCCTCAGGTCTATCCCGTGCCCAAGGAGATGGATAACGAGGTTGGAAGGCTGAAGCTGCAATCCATGGGAATCGACATCGATACCCTTTCCCCGGAGCAGGCCAAGTACCTGCAAAGCTGGCAAGAAGGAACATAAAAAGGAGCATCTGATAAATGTCCACTACCTTCATGAATGCTAAGAAGTACCTGCTGACCTCCGAGTCGGTGACGGAGGGCCATCCGGACAAGCTGTGCGACCAGGTGTCCGACGCCGTGTTGGACGCCATCCTTCGCAACGACCCCACGGCTCGCGTCGCCTGCGAGACCTCTACCACCAACGGGCTGGTGGTGGTCATGGGGGAGGTCACCACCGACACATATGTTGACGTTCCTAGCATTGTGAGGGAGACACTGAAGAAGGCAGGGTACACTAAGCCGGAGTACGGCATCGATTTTAAAAGCTGCGGCGTCATGGTGGCGATACAGGAGCAGTCCAAGGACATCTCCACAGCCGTCAGCACGGCCCTGGAGGTGCGGACCAACAATAATGATGGGGTCGACCCCTTGGATCTCATCGGCGCGGGGGACCAGGGGATGATGGTGGGCTTCGCCTGCAACGAGACGCCGGAGATGATGCCCCTGCCCGTGGCGCTGTCGCACCGGCTGGTCAAAAGGCTGGCCCTGGTGCGAAAAGAGGGCGCGCTGCCCTACCTGTGGCCTGACGGCAAGTCGCAAGTGACGGTTGAATACCACAAGGGCGTCCCCAAGCGAGTCCACACGGTAGTTATCAGCGCCCAGCATTCGCCTGAGGTGCCGATGGAGCAGTTGAAAAAGGATATTATGGAGCAGGTCATCAAGCCGACCCTGCCCGCCAACCTGGTTGATAAAGACACCAAGTATTACATCAACCCCAGCGGGCGGTTCGTCATCGGCGGGCCGGCGGGGGACACGGGGCTGACGGGGCGCAAGATACTGGTGGACACCTACGGCGGCCTGGCCCGTCACGGCGGCGGCGCGTTTTCGGGGAAAGACCCCACGAAGGTGGACCGCTCCGGCGCCTACGCTGCGCGATATGTGGCCAAGAACATCGTCGCGGCGGGGCTGGCGGACCGGGCGGAGGTGCAGGTGTCGTATGCCATAGGCGTGGCGCATCCCATATCCATCAGCGTCGAGACCTTTGGCACCGAGAAGGTGTCGGTGGACAGGATACAGGAGCTGATACCGAAACACTTTGACCTGCGGCCTGCCGCCATTATCCGCGACCTGAACCTGCGGCGTCCCATCTATAGCGACCTGGCGGCTTACGGCCATTTCGGGCGTGTGGAATTGAACGTGCCGTGGGAAAAGACTGATAAGGCCAAGGCGCTTAAGGCGGCGGCGGAAGCGAAGTAACCAATAGAGTTAAAAATGAAAGCAAGGCTGGGCGATGATCCCAGCCTTGCTTTGTTCACCTGTGATGGCGCGAGTCCTAACCCATGACATCCCCGACCCCTCTCTGGCTCTCCCTCACGACGCTATTGGGATTTCGTGATTTGACAGCATCAAGGTGCTTACCTCGAGGAGGGGAAAAGTAATGGCAGGTGGCACTGATAAAGGGTTGTAGTGCTAGAGTTTCACCCTCATCCTGCGCCTTCCCCCATCAAGGGGGAAGGAATATTCTCGGTGGCTGACAGTCCTTGCAACCATAGCGGTCCTCGATTAGAACCAAGCGCTCAAAGGGGAGTGAAAGCCTATAAAGATGGGGTTGGGTGTAAACTCAACCTTGTTTTTTATCGGCGAAGAATACAAAATGAGACCATCGCTACGGAACCGGGGAGGCGTTATGCCGGCAGTCCACGACAGGGGCGGCGTGCCCTTCGACAAGCCTATCGAAAAGTCAGACCACCCGATACAGGACTGGGAGGTGCGCATCGACGGGCTTCGGGCAGTATTGGCGCGCAAGGGGCTGCTGAAGACCGACGAGATGCGCCGGGCTATAGAGGCTTTGCCGAGGGAGAAGTACGAGTCGATTGAGTATTACGCCAAGTGGGCGGAGGCGGTGGAGGCGATACTGGTGGAGAAGGGCTTGGTGTCCAAGGCGGATTTAGACCGGCGAATGAAGGGCCAGACGAGGTAATCGCATGGCCGCGCAAACTAGCACCAAGTTCAAGGCGGGCGACCGCGTCAGGGTGTCGTCGAGGGAACACAAAGGACACCACCGCACGCCATGGTACGTCAAGGGGAAGTCGGGGGTGGTGGTGAAGGCCCACGGCGCCTATACCAACCCCGAGAGTCTGGCCTACGGCGGCAGCGGTGAGCCCGCGGTGCAGTTGTATCTAGTCCAGTTTCGCCAGAAAGACCTGTGGACCTCCTACGGAGGTCCCGACAGCGATAACCTTTGCGTCGATATCTTTGAACACTGGCTGGAACCAGCCTGAGGAGAAAAGTCTATGGCAAGTAAACATCACGGCAATGATCATCATGGGCATGATCATGACGGGCACGGGCATGACCACGAATCGCCCAAAGCTCATCAGGGAATGAGCAAGGACCAGGAGTTGAGCTACTACGCCCTGCGCGTGAAGGCCCTGGAGTCGGCGCTGGTGGAGAAGGGGATTTGCACGCCCGACGAGGTCACCCGCGCGGTGGCCGAGATGGAGACGCGCACCCCCGCCGATGGCGCGCGGGTGGTGGCCAGGGCGTGGTTGTATCCCAAGTTTCGGCGTCGTTTGATGACTGACTCCAAGACGGCGATTAAAGAGATGGGCTACGACTTGGCCGGCGGGCTGCCGGACCTGGTGGTGGTGGAGAACACCGAGGAGACGCACCACGTCGTTGTCTGCACGCTGTGCTCCTGCTACCCTCGATGGCTTCTCGGCCGCCCGCCCGACTGGTATAAGAGCCTGGCGTACCGTTCTCGCGTGGTGGTGGACCCTCGCGGCGTGCTGAAAGAGTTCGGGCTGGAGCTGCCGCCGTCGATGCAGTTGAAGGTGCTGGACAGCACCGCCGAGGTCCGGTACATGGTTATCCCTAGGCGGCCTCGCGGCACCTACGCCATGGGCGAGGCCGAGCTGGCCAAGCTGGTTACTCGCGACAGCATGATAGGGGTGGCGGAGGCGCTGATGCCGGAGGGCGTGAAGGCGTAGTAGGGTGCAGGACAACGTTCCTTTAGTCAATAAGAGGGCCTCCCGATTATACGGGAGGCCAGAATATTCATGGTGGAGACGGCGGAGGGTTGAACTCCGCGTCCAAGAGAGACCCCAAGAGGATATGCTACAAGCTTATCCGGTGCTTTAAATCTCGCCCTTTCAGCCCCCCACCGGCGGGGTGCTGGGCAGGCCAGCCGGTAATCTTAGGCCCAGCCTACCGACGTTAGCTGGACAGCATCCCGGTCTATTGCGCCTTACCCCCAGCACCCAGGATTAGCCGGGGGAGACGTCGCTGCCTAATTAGGCAGCGAGAGCGAATTCTCTTTCGCCAGTTACTTTTTTGCCGCCTTTTAACGAGGTGAATGACGGCGCCTCGGCTTGCAATCCTTCAGGACCGTCCCCTGTCGAAGCCACTCGTCCCCAAAGTTTACATGTATATTATCGCTTATTTACGCACAGAAGTCTAGAGGTTACGGCTAGACTCGCTGCCTCACGGCCCGCTGGGCCTCCCGCTCCAGGGCGCGGTCTATGATGTCGCGGCGTTTGTCGTACTTCTTCTTGCCGCGGGCCAGGCCCAGCTCCACCTTGGCCCAGCCTCGCTTTACATAAAGTTTAATCGGCACCACGGCCAGCCCCTTTTGCTCCAGCTTGGCCCGTATCTCCTTGATCTGGTCGCGGCGCAGCAAAAGTTTTCGGGGGCGCTTGGGGTCCTGGTTATATCGTCCGCCGTGCTCGTAGGGGGCGATGTGCATGCCGTGGAGCCACAGTTCGCCCTGCTCCGACTTGGCGAAGCTGCCGCGCAGGTCGGCGCGGCCGGACCGGATGGACTTGATCTCGGTGCCGGTTAGCACCAGGCCGGCCTCGAAACGCTCTAGTATGTCGTAGTCGTGGAAGGCCTGGCGGTTAAAGGAGGCGCTACGACCCTCCGAGTCCATAGGAGTCCCCCTGCTGGATGCGTTCTCGCAAGACCTCTATGGCCCGCATGAGCTGCAAGTCCTCGTCGGAATCGCGCTTATTGTGGACCTCTATGTTGGGAGCGATGCCCTGGCCCTCGATAAGGCTGCCGCCAGGGGTGTACCAGTGGGCGACGGTGAAGTAGACGCCGGCACCACCGCTAAGGGGGTACTGAAGGTTGACGCTGCCCTTGCCGAAGGTCTTGGTCCCTACCAGCAGCGCGCGCTGGTGATCCCGCATAGCCCCAGCGAAGATCTCGCTGGCGCTGGCGCTGAACTCATTGACCAGCACGGTGATAATGTCATCGGTGGCCTGACCACCGCTGACGACCGGATGCTCCTCCCGCTGCCCTTGCCCGTCCACCTGGTAAAAGACCAGGCCGTCCTTCAAAAACTGGCTGGTAACATCAATGGCGGAGCTGACGTAGCCGCCAGGATTGTTGCGCAGGTCTATGAGCATACCCTTGGCGCCGACGGCTTCGGACTGCTCGAAGGCTTTAATCAGCTCATCCTTGGTGGTCTCGCCGAAGGTAGAGACACGGATATATAAGAGGTCGCCTTCAATGACCTCGTGTCTGACCGTGGGTGTGGCAATAACGTCGCGGACTATATCCAGGGCCACGGGGTCTGCATCTCCGCGATGCAGCACCAGGAGCCTGACCGGAGTGCCTTTGGCGCCGCGAATCTTGGTGACGACTTCGATGACGCTGAGGCCCTCGGTGCTGGAGCCGTCGACCTCCAGGATGACATCGCCGGAGCGGATGCCGGCTTTTTCGGCGGGCGAGCCCGGGAAGGCTGCGACGATAACTGTGCTGCCCTGGCGATTGGCGACCTCTGCGCCGATGCCCTCGAAGGAACCCCGGAACCTGCCTAGCCCCACCTCGAAGTCGTTTTTATCGAGATAGGTGGCATAGGGGTCGTCCAGGGCTTGGAGCATGCCGCGAATCGCGCCCTCGGCCAAGGCGGCGTTGTCGAGGGCTTCCCTGTCTACATGCTGCCTCTTGATGGCCGAGTAAGTCTCAAAGAAGGGCTTGAACTCCTCGGACATACCCCTGGGGACGTCCACGTCGGAGCCTGGGCGGAGATTGCAGCTCACCACCTCCACCGCAAGAAGAAGCAGGGCAATGGCGGCCACGGACCAGGGGAGGTATTTAGAAAGACGCAAGTTCAGGCTCCGAATTAGCTTGGAAATGAAGGCTTATTGTATCATACGCCTACGTTTGGACTGGGGTTTGCCGAGTGTGCCGACTTTACATAAATTTACAGCACCGCCAGGCGATGTTCCAGGCTAAGAGCTATGGGCCAAGAAGCCGCTTGCACACTGACGTATAAAGGAAAGTCGTCCACTGGCAAGGCGCTGCTGGAGTCGGACAGAATTATCTTTCGCGGCGACTCGCGGCTGAGCATACCCTTCGCCAAAATAACGGCGCTGGAAGCGCGGGATGGCCGGCTGAGAGTCGTCTCGTCCGGAGACGGCGAGGCGGTCTTCGAGCTGGGGGCGTATGCCGAGAAGTGGGAACGCAAGATAAAGAACCCGCCGAGCCTTTTGGATAAGCTTGGCGTCAAGCCAGGGATAACTGTGACGGCGCTGGGGATTAAAGACGAGGCGTTCCTTCGGGATTTGAGGTCGAGGGCAGCCAAGGTGGGCGAGAAAATAGGGCATGGCGACGCCGACGTTATTTTCATAGGGGTGGAGGATAGGGCAGGCTTGGAGGCCATCGAAAGGGCAAAGGTAGGATTAAAGCCCGCCGGAGGCCTATGGCTGGTCTATCCAAAGGGGCAACGTCAGATTACCGAGAACGATGTCCTCTCCGCCGGTCGCGCCGCCGGCCTGACGGACAACAAGGTGGCGAGTTTTTCGGCAACCCATACCGCCCTGAGGTTTGTGATACCAAGGGCCAGGAGGTAAGAGAGCTTGGAGAAACCTTCTTCGATAGTACGATGCTTCGGCGGGCCAGAGGACCCATTGATGATGCGCTACCACGATGAGGAGTGGGGCGTGCCAGTCCACGATGACAGGCTCTGGTTCGAATTCCTGGTGCTGGATGGCGCGCAGGCCGGGCTCTCTTGGCGGACCATTCTCCATAAACGGGAAGGTTACCGCCGCGCCTTTGCCGGCTTTGTTCCGGCGAAAGTGGCGGCCTTTGGGGAGAAGGACAGGGCGCGGCTGATGGCCGACGATGGCATTGTGCGAAATCGATTGAAGATAGACTCCGCCATTAACAACGCCAGCCGATTTTTGGAGGTCCAAAAGGAGTTCGGCAGCTTTGACCGCTACATCTGGGGATTCATGGGGAACCGTACCCTGAGAAGGCGAGGTGTTCTTACACTGGCAAACCTACCTGCCCAGACGCCCGAGTCCGAAGCAATGTCCCGCGACCTTAGAAAGCGGGGGTTCAAGTTTGTGGGGCCGACGATCTGCTACGCCTTCATGCAGGCCGCGGGAATGGTCAATGACCATCTAACGGGCTGCTTTCTGGCGCCGAAGAAGTAGAGCGCAGGATGGAGAAGGCCCTATAAATTTATGTAAACTGTCCCGGGGCTTCAAAGAGTAACTTACATAACATTTATTGTGCGAACCAGCCAGAAAGGCCGCAGATTAAAATCGAGGGTTAGGAAAGGTGCCAAGGGAGGCTTAGGAGGTGGAGGCCAAGTCTAACTCTTCCCACAAGCCCCGTAGAGGCCCCTCAGACCCTTTGGGCCGTCCATTCCTTCACCAGCAGTTCCTGAACGGCCTCCAGCAGACCGTCGAGGTTCCATCCTTGGGCCGCCGACACCAGGACGGTGGGATATCGGTCAGAGAGGCCAAGAGAAACGCCGAGACCGTTTTCCCCGGGGTTGGATGGCGATGGCCCACTATCATTGGCATCATTGTCGAGACCGTTGGAGGCTATCAGTAGGTCGGTCTTGTTTAGCACTAGCAGCTTGGGCTTGTCTTTCATGCCGAGGCCCTGCAGCACGTCCTCCACCACCTGGGCCTGCTCTGGGGCCTTGGGATTCGATATATCGATTATGTGAAGTAAAAGGTCCGAGTCCTGAAGCCCTTCCAGGGTGGCGTGGAAGGCGGACACGAGAGTCGGAGGGAGTTTCTGGATGAAGCCGACGGTGTCGGTCAGAAGCACGTCGTCGCCGGAGGGGAGGCGGACGCGTCGCGTCACCGGGCCCAGGGTGGCGAAGAGCTTGTCCTCGGCGGCGACGTCGGCGCGGGACAGGGCGTTGAACAGCGTGCTCTTGCCGGCGTTGGTGTAGCCCACCAGCGACGCCGTGGGGATGCCCGACTTGCGGCGATGGGCGCGGTGCTGCTGGCGCTGGCCTTCGACTCGCTCTAACTCATCCTTGAGGCGCTTGATTCGATTGCGAATGAGGCGGCGGTCCGTCTCCAGCTGGCTTTCACCGGGGCCTCGGGTGCCGATGCCGCCGCCCAAACGCTCCAGGTGGGACCACTGGCCGGCCAGGCGAGGGAGGAGGTACTGGTGCTGGGCCAGCTCCACCTGCAGCTTGCCTTCGTGGGTGCGGGCGTGGCGCGAAAAGATATCGAGGATTAAGGCGGTGCGGTCGATGACCTTCACGTCGCGGGTCTGGCCTGGGTTGGATTGGAGGGTCTCTTCCAGGTTTCGCTGCTGGCTGGGGGTCAGCTCGTCGTCGAAGATAACGACGTTTGCGTTATGTCGAGTAACCAGGCTGCGGAGATCTTGCAGCTTGCCTTTGCCGAGATAATGGGGCGTTGGCTTTTCCAGCATCTGGCTCAGACGTCCGACAACCTGGACTCGAACAGTCCGGGCTAGCTGCGATAGTTCGTCCAGGGACTCGTCGATTCTCCACAGGCTTCGCGCACCCTTGACCTGGGCGCCGACAAGGACGGCCTTTTCGGCCTCGGACCGAGTCGAATGACCGTTGCGGGCTATGACTTACCTCTTCTTGGCCGGCGGCGGGAGTTTCCACGAATTGAGGCGCTGGATGCCCTTGTCCACCATCTCGTCAGGCGTGGTCAGAGAAAGGCGGATATAGCCCTCGCCCTGCTGGCCGTAGCTGGAGCCGGGCGTGACAACGATAGCGGTGTCGCGGAGCAGCGCGGCGGCGAACTCGGCGGACCCATAGCCCTGGGGCACGCGCGCCCAGAGGTACAGCGCGGCCTTGGGCGGCACGATGCGCAGGCCCAGGCGGGTTAGCGCTTTAACGACTTTATCGCGGCGGCGCTTGTATATAGTGTTGTTCTCGTCGATGTATTTCTGGTCGCCGGTCATGGCCTCGATAGCCATTTCCTGGATGGCCTGGGGGATGCCTGAATCGAGGTTGGACTTGATCTGGAACAGGGCCTTGACCATATCAGCGTTGCCGACGGCGGAGCCGAAGCGCCAGCCCGTCATGTTGAAGCACTTGGACAGTGAATGAAACTCAATGGCTACGTCCTTGGCGCCGGGAAATTCAAGAATGCTGGGCGCCTTGTAGCCATCGTAAACCACCTCGCTGTAGGCGGCATCATGCAAAAGGGCGATGTCGTACTTTTTGCAGTAAGCGATGGCTTTTTCATAGAAGGACTTGGGCGCGATGGCGGCGGTGGGGTTGTTGGGGTAGTTGAGCCACATAACCTTGGCGTCGCGCGCAACGTCAGTAGGAATTGCGTCGAGATCGGGAAGCCAGCCGTTCTCCTCGTGAAGGGGCATGGTGTAGGCCTTAGCGCCGGCGAACATGGTGCCGACGGCGTAGACGGGGTAGGCGGGGTCGGGGATGAGGGCCACGTCGCCGGGGTCGAGGAAGCAGAAGGCCATGTGGCCGATGCCCTCCTTGGCGCCGATGAGGGGGAGGACCTCTTTATCGGGGTCCAGGTCTGTAATGCCGAAGCGCTTCTTGTACCAGGTGGCGATGGCGCGCCGCACCTCAGGCGTGCCGTCGGTCTCGGGATAGCGGTGGTTGACGGGGTTGCGGGAGGCCTCGATGGCGCGCTCGATAATAGGCTCGGGCGTGGGTATGTCCGGGTCGCCGATACCGAAGGTGACGACTTCTACGCCCTCCTTCTTTTTCTGGGCGATGATGCGGGAGATCTCCACAAAGGGATAGGGTTTAAGCTGGGAGAGACGGTTGGAGAACTTCATTTAAATCTGATACCTCTATTGAATTTAAGAGTTACCTATCCCACTCGCCGCTGAAGACTTCCGTGGCGGGGCCTTCCATATAGACCTCGCCTTTGCCATCCCAGGCGATGTTAAGGGTGCCGCCAGGGAGTGTTATGTCAACAGTGCCTGGCTTGGTCTTTTCCAGCAGCCTCGACGCCACGGCGACGCCGCAGGCGCCGGTGCCGCAGGCCAGGGTCTCGCCGCTGCCCCGCTCCCACACTCGCACCCTAAGCTTGTTTGGCCCCGTGACATTGACGATTTCAAAGTTGACCCGTTTGGGGAACAGGGGGTGGTGCTCTACCTTGGGGCCGATGGTATGAAGGGGGAACTGGTCCACGGGCTGATCGATGAAGGCGACGGCGTGGGGGTTGCCCATGGACACGAAGGTCAGCTTGAGGTTAACGCCATCGATGGCCAGGGGGTGTTCGGCAACAGCCTCGCCGATTTTGCGGCCCTGGCCGGGCTGGGGCTTAACAGGAACGTCGGCGGGGTTGAGGATGGGCTTGCCCATGGCGACGCGGGCGCGGGTCACCTTGCCGCGCTCCATCACCGGCACCACCGTGCGAATTCCCGCCAGGGTATCTACGGTAACGCCCTTCTCGCTGGCCTTGACGACGCCGCGCTCGACGGCGAACTTAGTGAGACACCGGATGCCGTTGCCGCACATCTCGCCCTCGGAGCCGTCGGCGTTGAACATGCGCATGCGGATGTCAGCCTTGTCCGACTTCTTGAGGAGAATAATGCCGTCGCCGCCAATGCCGAAGTGGCGGTCACTCATAGCCTTGGACAATTCCGGCCAGTCGATGTCGAAGGCGCGGGCGTCGATATAAACGTAGTCGTTGCCCGCGCCTTCCATCTTGGTGAACTTGATAGGCTTAGTCGCTTTCATGGGCTTCTGACCTCCCAGCGGCGGGTATTTTATCATAATTAGCTACAAAATCGTGGACTATCGCCAGGGCCTTGTCGAACTCGGCGCCGTCAGCCTCCAGCCATCGAATCCTAGGGTCATCAAGCCGGAACCAATTGTACTGCCGGCGCGCGATTTGGTGCGTGCGGTACTTGGCGCGTTGTACCGCCTCATCCAGCGAAAGCTTGCCCGCCAGATGCGCCGCCAACTCCTTGTAGCCGGCGCTGGACATGGACGGCAATGATGGAGAGTAGCCGGCCTCGACAATCCGCCGCACCTCCTCCAGGAATCCCTGAGCCATCATTCCATCCAGCCGTTCATCAATGCGCCGGTAGAGTTCCTTTCGCGGCATCGTCAGGCCAAGGATAAGGACATCTTGCGCAAGAGCGGTTTTCTTAGGCCTAACAGCTTGCCCCTTGGAGGTCAGATGCACTTCCAAGGCCCTAATAACTCGACGTGGGTTTTTAGGGTCGGTGCGCTGGGCGGCTTCGGGGTCGACGGCGGACAGGAGCTGGTACAGGGCCCAGACGCCGCGCTGTTTTAGCTGCAACTCCAGGTCGGCGCGAAGGGTTGAATTGGGCGGCACGGTGGGGGGTCGCCAGCCCTCCAGCAGCGCCCACACGTACTGCCCTGTGCCGCCGACGATGATGGGCAATCGACGCCTTTCCTGCACGTCCTCGATGGCATTCCTGGCTAGCTCTAAAAAGCGGGCGAGGCTGAAGTCCTCGTCGGGGTCGCAGAGATCGAGGAGGTGGTGGGGGACGAGGGCGCGCTCCTGGGCGGTGGCCTTGGCGGTGCCGATGTCCATGCCACGGTATACCTGGCGGCTGTCGGCGTTGATGATCTCGCCATCGAGGGTCTGGGCCAGCCATAAGCCAAGGCCGCTCTTGCCAGCAGCGGTAGGGCCGACGATGACGATGGAAAATTTGTAGTCGTTGAGCAAGGCGCACATTTATTGTCTTCCAAATATAACAAAACGCAGCCATTGAGTTGGCTCCGTCTAGGCATGCTCTGAGTGTTCTCGACTTTAACTTACAGACACTAGCTCTATCTCAAAGGTCAGGGTCTTGCCAGCCATGGGGTGGTTACCGTCCAGGGTGACCTGGGCATCGTTAAACTCGACGACGCTAAAATAGACCACCTCGCCGTTAGGGGCCTGGGCCTGGAGCTTCATACCCTTGGCCAAAGGAATAGACGCAGGTATCTCCTGACGGTCAACCTTCAGCATTTTGTCCTCTCGATGGGGGCCGTAGGCCTGCTCCGAGGCTATCTTGACGGTCTTACTGTCACCGACCTCCATCCCCATAATGGCGGCCTCGAATCCGGGAATCATCCGGCCTTCGCCCAGAGTGAACTCAATCGGATCAATATCCTTTGATGAGTCGAAGACCGTGCCGTCATCCAGCTTGCCGGTGTAGTGGACCTTAACCGTGTTACCATTGCCAGCTTTAGCCATTCCTCTCTCCTTGTTAGTTTCTAGGGATGGGTGTTTGTCCATGGGCTCGGCACAAGTCATGATAAGGCTGAGCAAATGTCGAGCGGACAATAATTTGAGGCGAGGTTTAGAAGTCTTGTGAGAGCAGACAAGTCGATTATATCTCAGGGGTGAAGGCTTGAGGAAGGTTGCGCCGGCTGAAACATTGAGGGGGTCCCCTAACATTAGGGAACCCCCTTGAGAAACCGTGGCAGTTCAGAGAACCAGTCTGGTTCCCTTACAGCCCTCTAAACTAGGCCCGGACTCCTGCCGCGTTCACCTGAACGACTTCTATGTCGCCCAGGGTGTTGTTGTCGCCAATAACAGCCACACCAATGTTTACCTGCACTATAACTATGGTGTACTAGTTGACGACGGTGTGCGGGTGCGCTTCGTCGCAGTCTGCGGCGTCGCCACCCTGGGCATCCGTGGCGCTGCCGGAAGCTCCATTTCCCTGCTCAATTTTCTGCTCGGTCTCATTGGAGTTCTTAGACTGAGCCGTATTGACGTTAGCCTGATTGCTATCGCCGAAGATTGCCACGCTGACGTTGGTCTGCTGGGCCGTGGCCTCAGACTTTTGCTGAGTCTCGTTAACGTTGGCCCCAACATTCTGCTGCTCTGCCGACCCCCCGTCACCATTCCCTTCGTACTCGTTCTCATGCTCGATTTTCTGCTCGGTCTCATTCTCATTCTTGGCTTCGGCCTCGTTGACGTTGGCCTGGTTGCTGTCGCCGAAGATGGCTACACTCACGTTGGTCTGCTGGGCGTTAGC
>VGZZ01000054.1 GCA_016872285.1 SAR202 cluster bacterium
AGACGCAGAAGAAGGCCGCGCCGCCGAAGGAAGAGGTGCCGGGGGAGCCGCCGGGGGTAGCCTTCGGCGGCAGGGAGGACAAGGAGCCTAAATGAGGGACCAGCCTAAGTCCCTGCGGGTGCACCTCCAGGAGCTGCGTAAGCGGCTGACCATAGCCTTAGCCGCCGTGGCTGTTACCACAGTCCTCTCCTTCATATTTTGGGAACGGATTGTGGACTTCCTCCTGGTCCCGGCGGACGATCTGACGGAGATAGAGGGACGGCTGGTGTTCATCGAGGTCACGGAGATGTTTGGGGTGATGATGAAGGTGTCTATGATGGCGGGGCTGGTGATAGCGTCGCCGGTGGTGTTCATGCAGACGATTATGTTCGTGGCGCCGGCGCTGACGGCTAAGGAGAAACTTTACCTGTACTCGTTTGTGCCTGCGGTGCTGCTGTCCTTTTTTGCCGGCGCGGCCTTTGGATACTATGTCCTGATACCTCCGGCCATCGAATTCCTGGTAGGGTTCGGAAACGACATCGCCCAGCCGACCATACGCATCAGCAACTACGTCAACGTGGTAGTGATGCTGCTGTTCTGGATGGGGCTGGTGTTCGAGACGCCCGTGGTAATGTTTCTGCTGGCGAAACTGAGGGTAGTCAAGCCCAGCGCCTATTCCAAGTTTCGGAGGCCGTGGGTGGTCATCGCGTTTGTGCTGGGGGCCATTATTACGCCGACCTTCGACCCGGTCAATCAAACGCTGGTGGCGGCGCCGTTGATAGTGCTATATGAGATAGGCCTGTGGCTGTCCAAGCTGGCGGCGCGGGAAGGGAAGCGGGCGCGTACTCGGGTGGCGCAGACTCAAGGAACATAAAAAGAAGCCCCCCAATGAATCAGGGGGCTTCTGGATTAGCTAATGGTTTAAGGGCGGCTACTTTTTCTCGTTCTTGCTGGCGAGGACATTTTCATCGTGCTCACGCTTTTCGTCATCGCCCTTGCCGCCGATGCCGTCTTTAAAGGCGCGGATGCCTTTGCCCAGGGACCCGCCTATGTCGGTGAGGCGGCCGGCGCCGAAAATGACCAGCACTATAGCCAGGATAATAAGAAGTTCCCATGCTCCTATCTTTGGCACGGCCCTTCACCCCTTTGACAAGATAAGTCGTAGAAAGGGTACCATAGAACTTAACTTTGGAGCAACTTCAACCAGCCGCCGCAAGACCCAGGATTTAGCGCCGCCAACTATTCTTGATGGTCTGCTGGAGACACTTGTATAATGATTCTTTCCTCAGTAACATACCTGTCTCGTATTGCAGAATCCCCAGGAGGACACCGCTGAATTGGCGTCACGCTCGGAGTATGATATTGCGGTTATTGGAGCAGGGCCGGGAGGGTACGTAGCTGCCATCAGAGCAGGCCAGCTGGGCCTGAAGACGGCTGTTATAGAGCGTGACGAGGTGGGCGGCATCTGCTTGAATTGGGGCTGCATACCCAGCAAGGCGCTCCTGCGCAACGCCGAGGTTGTGTCCCTGGCGAAGCACGGCGCAGAGTATGGCATAACCTTCGACAATTTGAAGGTGGACTATTCCAAGGCCTACGACCGCAGCCGCGTGGTGGTGTCTCGGCTGACCCGCGGGGTCGCCAGCCTTCTGAAGAAGAACAAGGTCGACACCATCAAGGGCAGCGCCAGGTTTGTCGACGCCCACACCCTGACCATATCGCCCAGCGAGGACGTGATCGTCGCCAAGAACATCATCGTCGCCACGGGTGGACGCCCCCGCAGCATACCGCCCCTGCCTATCGACGGCGAGGTGGTGGTCACCAGCCGTCACGCCATCGAGCAGAAGACGGCGCCGTCATCGGTGGTAATAGTGGGCGGCGGGGCTATTGGCGTCGAATTCGCGTCCATATATCACGCCTATGGGGCCAAGGTGACGGTGGTGGAACTGCTGCCCCGCCTGGTGCCCAACGAGGATGAGGAGATAAGCCAGCAGCTTGAGCGCTCCTTCAAAAAGCAGGGCATTGAAATTATGACAGGCGCTAAGGTCACCGGCGTGTCCAAGAAGGGAAAGACGGCGCAGGTGAAGGTGGAGCAGAACGGCGCCACCTCAGAGATAACGGCAGATAGGGTGCTGGTGGCCATTGGCATTCAGGGGAACGTGGAGGACATGGGGCTGGAGAAGGTTGGGATAGCCACGGAGCGCGGGTTTATTAAAGTGGACGATAATCTAGCGACCAGCGCCAAGGGCGTGTACGCCATCGGCGACGTGACCGGGAAGCTGCTGCTGGCGCACGCGGCGTCGGCGCAGGGGGTAATGGTGGTGGAGCGGATAGCAGGGATGGAGTCCCCTGGCCTGGACTACACCGACATGCCCAAGGCGACGTATTGCAGTCCACAGGTCGCCAGCTTCGGCCTCACCGAGAAGCAGGCGCGGGAGCAGGGTCATGATGTTAAGATAGGAAAGTTCCCGTTCATCGCCAGCGGCAAGGCCCTGGCCCTGGGGCACACCGATGGTTTCGTAAAGCTGGTCACCGACGCCAAGCACGGAGAAATCCTGGGTGTTCACCTCATAGGCCCGGAGGTGACTGAGCTTTTGGCGGAGATATCTATGACGCGGATGCTGGAGGGCACCACCACGGAGCTTGGATGGGTGGTCCACTCGCATCCGACCCTGTCTGAAGCCCTAAAAGAGGCCGCCCTTGTAGCCAAGGGTGAGGCCATTAATATTTAGCACGGGGAGGACGGCAGCCTGTGAAGCTAAAGGAAAAGATTTCCAAAGCCCAGCTTCTGGAGATGTACCGCCAGATGGTGCTCATCCGAGAATTCGAGAATGAGTGCTATCGACAGTACATGCAGAAGAACGTAAAGGGCTTCCTCCACGTTTACAGCGGCGAAGAGGCCATTGCCGTAGGCGTCATGTCCTTACTGGAACCGCAAGACTATATCGTCACCCACTATCGAGACCACGGCCACGCCATAGCGCGGGGGTTGGACACGAAGGCACTGATGGCCGAGCTGTTCGGCAAGGCCACGGGTGTCAGCAAAGGCAAGGGCGGCTCCATGCACCTTTTCGATGTAAAAAAGCGGTTCATGGGCGGCTACGCCATTGTGGGCGGGCAGCTTCCCATTGCGGTGGGGCTGGCGATGGCGTCCAAGGAGAAGGGCGAGAACGGGCTGACGATATGCTTCTTCGGCGACGGCGCGATGCAGGAAGGGGAGTTCCACGAGTCGCTAAATCTGGCGTCGATATGGAAGCTGCCTGTGATCTTCTACTGCGAGAACAACTTGTACGGGATGGGCGCGTCGGTATCGGAGACGTATGCCGGGCACGACCAGATTTACAAGGCCGGCGAGCCGTACAAGATACCGGGGGTTCGTGTCGACGGGATGAACCTGTTCGAGGTCCGCAGGACGACGGCGGAGGCGGTGAAGCACGTCAGGGGTGGCGAAGGGCCTATGTTAATCGAGGCGCAAACGTACCGGTACCGGGGCCATTCCATATCAGACCCCGCGGGATACCGCCCTAAAGATGAGGTGGAGTTCTGGATGACCAGAGACCCAATCATTTTGCTTAAAAAGCAATTATTGTCCGAGGGAACGGCTACGGAAGAGGAGTTGAAGTCAATTGTGAAAGCGGCGGAAGAAGAGATTGTGGCGGCGGTGAAGTTCGCCACCGAGAGCCCGTTCCCCGAGCCCGCCGCGCTGCACCAGGAAGTTTACAGTCACTAAGGAGTCGTCATGCCGGTAATGAGCATAAGGGACGCCATGCACATGGCGTTGAGGGAGGCCCTGGATGAGGACTCCAGGGTCTTTATTATAGGCGAGGACATTGGCCCTTACGGCGGCACATATGCCGTGACCAAGGGCTTGTACGACGACTACGGCCCGCAGCGCATCAAGGACTCGCCGCTGGCGGAGTCGGTTATCATCGGCGCAGGGGTGGGGTCCGCCATGGGCGGGTTGCGGCCCATTGTGGAGATTATGACCATCAACTTCACGCTTTTGGGCATGGACCAGATAGTGAACCACGCCGCCAAACTGCGGTACATGTCAGGGGGGCAGCTTGAGATTCCGCTGATAGTGCGGACGGTGACCGGCGGCGGGGCGCAGCTGGCGGCGACGCACTCACAGAACTTCGAGGGGTGGTACGCCTCAGTGCCGGGGTTGAAGGTGGTGGCGCCGTCCACGCCCTACGACGCCCTGGGCCTCTTTCGCGCCTGCCGTCAGAGCATGGACCCCATTCTGTTTGTCGAACACGCCCTTCTTTACAGCGTTAAGGGCGAGGTGCCGAAAGAACATTACACGGTGCCCCTGGGCGCTGCCGATGTGAAGCGCCCAGGCAAAAACATAACCATAGTCTCTCACGCTCGAATGCTCCATACGTCGCTGAGCGCTGCCGAGACTTTATCTAAGGAAGGCATCGAAGCTGAGGTGCTGGACCTGCGCACCATGCGCCCGCTGGACGTGGAGTCCATTGTGAATTCGGTGAAGAAGACGCACAGGGCGGTGGTGGTGGAGGAGACGTGGAAGACCGGCGGGTTCGCCGGAGAAATCGTCAGCCTTATTCAAGAACACGCATTTGATTACCTGGACGCGCCGGTGCTGCGGGTGTCGGGGGAAGAGGTTCCGGCGCCCTACTCGGCGCCGCTGGAGAACCTGGCCTTCCCTGACGCGGCGAGAGTAGTCGGCGCCGTCCGGGCTGTATTTGGCGCTTAGACCTGTTCAGGAGGAGCTCCCTTGGCCACCACTATAAGAATGCCCCAGATGGGCTTTGATATGCAGGAAGGCACCGTCGTCAAATGGCGAAAGAAGGAAGGCGACCAGGTGGCCCGGGGAGAGGTCATCGCCGAAATCGAGACGGATAAGGCGGTGGTCGAGATGGAGGCTTACGCAGGCGGCGTGCTGAAAAAGATCGTCGCGCCGGAAGGCTCCAAGGTGCCTGTGGAAAGCCCCATCGCCATCATTGGTGAGGACGGGGAGGAGCTGCCGGTGGACGCCACCACAAACGCCGCGACTCCCGCCACGCCGTCAGCCAAGGCCGCGCCGACGGCCAAGGTAAAGCCCGAGCCTCAGCCCGCGCCCGCCGCCGCTCAGGAAGCGCCCGCAGCCCCAGCAGGCGAGGTCAAGGTCAGCCCCCTGGCGAGGCGTATCGCTAAAGAGATGGGCGTCGATGTGAGCAAGGTGAAGGGCACGGGGCCGGGAGGACGCGTCACCGAAGCCGACGTTAGGGGCTACAAGGAGCCCGCCCCCGCGGCGGCGCCCGCTCCGGCCGCGGCCAAGGCTCCATCGCCTGCCGCCCCCGCGACCAAGGCGGCAGCCCCCAAGCCTGCCCTGCCCACCGAGGAAAAGCGCGTTCCATTAAGCCGCATGCGCCAGGCCATCGCCGCGCGAACTGTGGCGAGCATGAGGGAGGCGCCGCACTATTATGTGACATCGGAATTGGACATGGGGAAGGCCCTGGACCTGCGCAAGGAGCTTAACAGCAGCCTGCCGGAGGGCACCCGCGTCAGCGTCAACGACATGATCATACGCGCCTGCGTTCTGGCGATTCAGAAGTTCCCCAACTTCAACTCGTCGATACAGGGCAACGAACTGGTTATACACCCGAACGTCAACGTAGGCATCGCCATCGACATGGAGGGCGGGCTGATCATCGCGGCGGTGTCGCAATGCCAGTCCAAGGACCTAGTGGGGCTGGCGAAGGCCACCAAGGACCTTATTACCCGGGCCCAGGGCGGTAAGCTGAAGGCGGAGGAGTACACCAGCAGCACTTTCACCGTCAGCAACATGGGGATGCTGGACGTGGACAGCTTCACGGCGGTAATTAACCCCCCCAACTCGGCGGTAATGGCTGTGGGCGCGGTGAAGGACAAGCCTGTGGTGAAGAACGGGGAGATAGGCGTAGGGAAGATGATGAAGGTGACGGTCTCGTCCGACCACCGGGTCATCGACGGGGCTGAGGCGGCGCGGTTCCTACAGGAAGTAAAGCGGCTGCTGGAACACCCCGTCCTGTTACTTATCTAAGCCGTCCGTTCTTATTGGTAGGGGAATGCCGAGATATGGCCTGGCGCATCTCGAAGCTGCCATGTCTACCCACTGTCCAGCCCAGGGCCAGACCTCTCCAACTTGGTTTAACTCTCCTAACAAGCTTTCAAAGACCTGGAGGCGTTGATGCCAACAGTTAGCACACCCCTCAGACGCTGGTTCTTGACCGCTCTCATTGGTTCGCTGGTCATAAGCGCGCTGATAGCTATTTTTATTCTGATTTTTGGCGGCGATTTCGGCGAAACTGAGGGAAAGATCCTGTTTACTACCCTGACAATCTCACTTTTCAGTCTGACGGGTCTAGGGTCAGCGGCGCCGCTGGAGAGAAGCAGACTGTCAGCTTTTTGGTATCTGGGTATTGCTCTGGCCGTTGTAGGGTTCGTCTTCTTTGTCATTGGCATTTGGTCTGAATGGGTTGAAAAAGAACACTACGGAAATAGTATGGGCACCATAGCTATTTTCTCGTTCAGCTTCGCCCAAGTTGGAATGTTGTCTCTAGTGCGACTGAAAGGTACGGCGAGGGTCCTTACACCTGTTACTGCAATCATAATCTTTATCTTGGCCTCAATGGTGTCGGCGATGATGTTTGTGGATAACATTGATGATGGCGAATATCTGCGTGCAGTAGGAGTACTGGCGGTACTGGATGCCCTCGGCACCGTAACCATACCGCTATTGGGGCGGATGACGCCCAGGGAAACGCCAGCCGCAGCGCCTTCACAAGTCAAGCAGGTGGAGTTGCGGTGCCCTCGATGCGGCACTATGCAAACAATGGACGAAGGCGGGGCCTTATGCCAGAAGTGCGCATTGCGAATAACCATACGTACTGAAGCCTAGCGTGGAAGATAAAACCGTGGTAGTGTGCCACTGACCAACCGTTAGAGGGGGAAAGCCAGGTGAGTCAGGCCAGCACACCACAATACTCTCGCCGCATCTACGCCCTCCGGCCCAAGGACCTGACGGAGGAGCAGCTGGCGGTGGTTTTCGCGATGACCTCCCGACGGCCAGAGCCTTTCGACGAAATCGCGCAGCAGGTGAGCCAGGAGAAGGCGGCGGACTTCCACGAACGGTGGGTGCTGGGGTACGGGCACGCATCGGTGGCGGAACACGCGGTGCTGCACGTAGCGGCGGAGAACATATCCAGGCTGGCTTGCGACACGCTGGAGGACAACCGGCTGGGGTCTTATACCGAGAAGTCGTCGCGATACCAGGTCTTGCCACCGGGCTACTACCACGTCCCGCAGGAGCTGGACCAGGACCAGGCGATGGCCGAAGTCTTCCGCCAGACGTGCGACGGGCTTTTTGCCGCTTACGAACGAATGCTTACCGGCGTGTCCGAGCATCTGAAGAAGAAGCACCCGCAGAAGCCCGACGAGCGCCCAGGCGCCTATAATCTGCGGATACGTCGGGAGGCCATCGATAGCTGCCGGTTCCTTTTGCCCGCCGCTACGCTGACCAACGTAGGCGTTACTATGAACGCTCGAAGCATGGAACACGCTATAACCAAACTGCTGTCGTCGGAGCTGAGCGAAGAGAGGGAGTTGGGTGAGGATATAAAGCGCCGTGGGCAAGAGATAACGCCTACGCTTATCAAGTACGCGCAGGTGAATAAGTACCTGGCGGCGGCAGGGGAGCGGCAACAGGAGCAGACCGGGGATTCGGGCAACGGGCCACTGCCGTTGGACGTGGACGCGCGGCTGGCGCATTACGATACGCAGGCGGACCTGAAGCTGGCGGCGTCGATGCTGTTCAGGCATTCGACATTGTCATACGAGGAGGCGTGGCGGCGGGCGGAGGACATGGGGTCGGAGGGGCGGGGGAGGGTTATCGCGGGGATGTTGGAGGGGATGGGGCCTCACGACGCGCCGCCGCGGGAGTTTGAGATGGTGGACTATACCTTTGAATTGATCATGGACTACGGGGCGTATCGAGAGTTCAAGCGGCACCGGATGCAGAGCTACATACCGCAGCCGTTGACAGTGGCCCACGGGTCGCTGATGCCGCAGCTTATCAAGGAGGCTGGCCTGGGCGGGGAGTTTGGGGAGGCGATGGAGGTCAGCGAGTCGGGGTTCAAGAAGGTTTACAAAAGCTATCCGCTGCTGGCCCCGTATCTCGCGACACACGCGCACAAGCGGCGGGTGCTGACCAAGATGAACCTTCGCGAATGCTACCACCTGTTCAAGCTAAGAACACAGCGCCAGGCTCATTTTTCCATCAGGCTGGTTATGGACAAGGCGCTGCGAGAAGCCGTGAGGGTACACCCCGACCTCTTTAGGCATATGCCGCTGCGGGACTTCCCGGAGTGGTGGCCGTTCAAGAAGCCTCAGGGGTCAGAGCAGTCGCGCATGTAGCCGCATCGCAGGCATGTGAGCTTGCAGTGGGAGTCCAGCATGACGAAGCCGCAGAGGTCGCAGATATAGACCCTCGCGGCTGGAGTGTCTTCACGAGGGGCTTCCTGCGTCTTTTCTTCCTCTGTAGGGCCTATCGCCATCCGCTAATAGTAGTCGCTGCCAGACTGGCCTGACGTGGGGGTCTTTGTTTCTGAACCCGCGCCGGCAGGGGCGTTCCCCACGTTGAAAGTGCCGTTCATGCCGCTACTCTCGTGGGGGCGGCAGAAGTAGTAGAGGGTTGCGGCCCCGGAGGGAACGGTTATCTCCTGGCTCTTACTATCGCCGCCGTTTAGCTCCAGGTCAACCAGGATTTCCTTTTTGTCGTTGCTGGTAGCGACGGTGAAGGTATGAAGCAAAGAGCTGGTGTTGCTGGCGGTGAACTTGACCTTCTGGCCGGGCTGGAGCGCGGTGGTCTCAGGCTGGATGGAGAAGCTCCTGACCTCCACCTTGACCTCTTTAGCGCCGGCGGCGGAGGGAACGGGGTTGCCGGTGGAGGTGGGGGTAGACTCCTCGGAGCCGCAGGCCGCGATGATAAGGGCTAGAGCAACAAGGACTGTCAAGACCAAGGTCTTCATTTTGCCTCCTTTTCAGGGAAGGTACGTAACAATCAGGACGGGGCGGCTGTCGGCGTCCAAGTTATCGCGAGAGTCGAAACGCTTGGCGGTGGCGCCTTTGCTTTCGTCGCCGATAAGGACCCAGCCGAAGTTACTGCCAGGGTTGCTTAACCAGCCCTGGACATGGGCCAGCATCTGCGCGGTGGATCCCCAGGTGACCCTGCCCTCGCTACCTACGGCGGCGGAGGCGCTGGCTGTGGAGACGAAATCGCCTCCCAGAGCGTTCCAGAAACGTGTGTTGAATTTACTGAAATGCCACGAAGCATCGCCCTGGGCTGCGACCGCGCCGCCGCCTTCGTTGCCGGAAGCGATGGAGGCGCCCTCGCCCCAATCGGCAGTCAAGCGATGGAGCCGGACCTGGGTGGGCGGCGACTGCTGGGCCCTGGAGACCCTTAGCACCAGCTCAACGCCGGTTATCTGGACGCCGGCGGGGACGGCGGAGAGGTCGAAGGCTATCAGGGCGCGACGGGCCGAGCCGCTGCCGTTCCTGCCGACAAAGAGGTGCTGGCCCTTGCCGTTGCTCATCTCTTTAATGTGGTCCTCATAGAGGGTGTTGTCCTTGACCGGAGTCAATCGTAACGCTTTTCTGGGTCCTGGGTGGGGGGTGGACACAGGGGTTGGGATAAGGGTGGCGGTGGAGGTGGGAGTGGGGGTAACAGGAGGTCTGGTGGGCGTAGGTGTGGACGTGGGTATGGCAGTCGCGGTAGCGGTGGTCGTGGGCGCGCTGGTGGGCGTGGCCGGCCGGGTTGGCGTGTTTGTGGGAGTAGCGGCCTGGGAGACAACGGTGGCGGTAGGCGTGGCCGTGGGGCTGATGGTGGTGATGGGTGTTGGAGGCATGGAAGTGGGGGTCGGGGAGGATGAGGCCGCAGAGGGCTGGGTGGCGGTAGGTGTGAGCGAGCCGATGGGGGTAGCGGCGTCGCCGCCGCAGGCGAGCAGTAAGGAGAGGGTAAGCAGGAGCGCTGAAATGATAACCCAGGGCCTCAAGAGTAACCTCCTAGACTTACAGAGCTGAAGATGCCCGACAAAGAATAGGGCTGCGCCTGGCGGCTTTCAAGCCTTGATTAAAGTACGGAAACAAAACGAGGCTGGATTAACGGCGCTTCTCGTTGACGCTTGCGAAAGCCCAATGCTAACATAACGGTAGTGTACGCTCCCCTAGTTGACCTCAATCCTCTTCTATCGGGATTTCCCCGGTTTTCCCGCATATTCAACATCTAGAATCATGGATAACCTATGCCTGAAGCGCTGATAGAGAACTGGACAGCCCTGCTGCTGGCCGGGCTCATCGGCTTTGGCGCCATAGCAATTATGTTAGGGGCCTCGCTTCTCATATCCTCACGGCGTCGCTCGGAGATAAAGGAGACGCCGTACGAATGCGGGATACCGGCGGCGCCCTACGCTTTTTCGCAGATAAACATTCGATACTACATCTTCGCCATACTTTTCCTAATCTTCGACGTGGAGGCTGTGTTCCTCTTTCCCTGGGCAGTGGTGTTCATGGGCAGCAAGGTGGCCTTCTACGCGATGATGATTTTCCTGGCGGTGCTGCTGGTGGCTTTGATATACGGCTGGAAGAAGGGCGTGTTGGAATGGACAAGATAACCCTGGCCCAGGGCAACCGGCCCGCTCCCAGCCTACTGCATCGGGCTGCGCCCAGCTTTATAACCGCGAAGAGTGACGAACTCTTTGCCCTGGCCCGCAAATCATCGCTATGGACGCTGACCTTTGGGCTGGCGTGCTGCGCCATTGAAATGATGTCCACCTACATGGCCCACCACGACTTCGACCGCTTCGGGGTGGTGACATGGCCGTCGCCGAGGCAGTCGGACGTGATGATTGTGGCGGGGACGGTGGTGAAGAAGATGGCGGAGCCGATAAAGCTGCTCTACGAACAGATGCCGGAGCCGAAGTGGGTGATAGCCATGGGAAGCTGCGCCACCAACGGCGGGCCGTACTACCGGTCTTATTCGGTGGTCATGGGCGTGGACCGCATCATACCCGTCGATGTGTACGTGCCGGGATGTCCCCCTCGACCAGAGGCGCTGATGCACGGCATCTTGAAGCTGCAAGAAAAAATCTCTCAGGACGCCAAGCGTGGCCGCGGCGGGACATAAGCCGGAAGCGCAAGCTCAAACTCGAACGCTCCAGCCGAGAGAGCTGGAGCTTACCAGTATCGTTATCAGGATTTTGAGGGGGTATCGCGTCCACGCCGGCGCGCTGTTCGACCGCGTACAGATAGAGATAAGAGCGGAGGACCTGGTGTCGGTGTGCCGTATCCTGAAGGACGACAACGCCACGCGCTTCAAGACCCTTCTTTGCGTAGCGGCAGTGGACTATAAAGACAAGATTCAGATGGTATACACGCTGCTGTCCATGGAGTGGGAATACACACTGGCCATAAAAGTGGACCTGCCGGCGGAGAGGCCGGAGGCGCCATCGCTCACCGGCCTGTGGCATGCCGCCGACTGGTACGAGCGTGAGGCCCACGACCTGTTTGGAGTAAACTTTACCGGCCATCCAGGATTGAAGCCGCTGCTATTGTACGAAGGGTTTGAGGGCCATCCAGGCCTGAAATCCTTTCCTTTCCATGAATATACGGAATTTTAGCTATGAACACTGTAACGCTTAAAACTCGAATGACAAAAAAAGAAGGCTTCTACGAAGCCGCTATTGAAAACCTGCCAGTAGCCTCTACCGGCAACAGCTACGAAGAGGCGACGGAGGAGCTGGTGCGCCAGTTTAAGGACTGGGCCCACGAATGCGAGGAGAAGGGCACGCTGGAAGCCTCGCTGGAGAAGGCTGGGTACCCAAGGGTAGACGACAGCACGGAGATCCATCTGATGCTCATCGGCGAGGAACAGGACTAGCGTGGCTACCAACTCCGACCAGATGCTGGGGCAGGCGCCTGAGCAGTCCCAGAACCTGGATATCCTTATGAATATGGGGCCGCAGCACCCTTCGACGCACGGCGTATTTCGCATGCTGCTGCGGGTGGACGGCGAGGTGGTGGTGGACGCGGAGCCGCACATTGGCTATTTGCATCGCGGGTCGGAGAAGCTGGCGGAGGGGGAGCAGTACCACCAGGTAGTGACGCTGATGGACCGCCTGGACTACATTGCCAACTTCAACAACGAGTGGGCTTTCTGCCGCGCGGTGGAAAAGCTCATGGGACTGGAGGTGCCTGAGCGGGCCGAATATATCAGGGTTATTTTGGGCGAGCTGAACAGAGTCGCCAGCCACCTGCTGTTCCTGGGGACCTTCGGGCTGGACGCGGGGGCTATGACGCCGGTAATGTTCGCCTTCCGGGGCCGCGAGCGCATCCAGGCGCTGTTCGAGGCGGTCAGCGGGGCGAGGATGATGCACAACTATTTCCACATCGGCGGCGTGAAGGAGGACCTGCCGGAGAACTTCCACGCGCTGATGGACAAGCTGATGCCGGAGCTTCGTCGGGACGTGGAGGAGTGCGACAAGCTGCTGAGTTTCAACGAGGTCTTCGTCGCGCGGACTAAGGGCGTCGGCGGCATCGACCGGGACACGGCCATAAACTACGGGTGGACGGGGCCGTGCCTGCGGGCCTGCGGCGTCAATTACGACGTGCGAAAGGCGGAGCCGTATTCGGTCTACCAGCGCTTTAAGTTCGACGTGCCGGTGGGCCGCGACGGCGACTCGTGGGAGCGGTATTTCGTCCGCGTGCGGGAGATGTACGAGTCGCTGAGCATCGTAGAGCAGGCGATGAAGTCCATGTCCGGCGGGCCGGTCATGGCCGTGGGGCGGCGGCTGATTCGCCCCACTAAGGGTGACGTGTATGTTCGCGCGGAGAACCCCAGGGGCGAGATTGGCGTGTACCTGGTCAGCGACGGCACGGACAAGCCATATCGAATCAAGGTGAGGCCGCCGTCCTTCTGCAACCTCAGCGCCATCGGCCGCCTGATCAAGGACACCTACGTAGCCGACGCCGTTATAATCCTTGGCTCGCTGGACATTGTGCTGGGCGAGGTGGACCGGTGAGTTTGTCTGAAGTCCTGCTGCTGGCGCTAGCGCTGCTCATCATGTTCACCGCCCTCTCGGTGGTGGTGCTGTCGCTGGTGTGGATAGAGCGGAAGTTCCTGGGCCGTCTGCAACGCCGGCTTGGGCCGACGCGCGTCGGCCCCTTCGGGCTGCTGCAACCCGTGGCCGACGCTATAAAGCTGGTGACGAAGGAAGACCTGGTGCCGTCGCAGTCGGACAGGCTGATATTCTGGATTGCGCCGCTGCTGGTGCTGGTGCCGTCGTTCATGGTGTGGGTGACCATCCCCGCCGCCCGAGACCTGGTGGTGCAAAACCTGGACCTGGGGCTGTTTGTAATCATCGCCCTGCTGGTAGTATCGATACTGGGGTTGCTGCTGGCGGGCTGGGGGTCGGCCAACAAGTACGGCGCGCTGGGCGGACTGCGGGCCGCGGCGCAGCTGGTGAGCTATGAGGTGCCGCTGATTATGGTGGTGGTGGCGGTGGCGGTGCTGGCGGGATCGCTGGACCTGCGGGCGGTGTCGGCGAGCCAGGTGCCGCTGGACACAGCGCAGGACGTGCTGAATGAGATTAACGCGGCGGGCGGCGTCTTCAACCACGAAGGCATACCTTTCGCGGTGCTGTTCCCGCTGGGGCTGGTGCTGTTCCTGCTGGCAGGGCTGGCGGAGGTGGGCCGCATACCCTTCGACATCTATTTCGCGGAATCCGAGATTGTGGGCGGGCCCTTTGTAGAGTACAGCGGCGCCCACTGGTCGGTTTTCTTCCTGGCCGAATATATGAACACTTTCCTCATCGCGGCGCTGGCCTCGCTGCTGTTCCTGGGCGGCTGGTATGGCCCCCTGCTTCCCGAGTGGGTATGGTTCCTGATTAAGACCTACTTTATGGTGCTGGTGATATTCTGGATTCGAGGGACGTTCCCTCGACTCAGAATAGACCAGCTAATGTCCTTCGGGTGGAAGGGAATGATACCGCTGTCCTTTGCCGGCGTGGTGATGACAAGTGTTTACAGATTCTACGATTGGCCGTGGTGGAGCATGTCGCTGATGTCGGTGGCGACGCTGGCCGTGGCAGGGTACTGGCTGTACCGCCAGTTCACGCTGCCGGTGATCAAGTTGGCCCGCTCCTACGGCCGGGAGCCAGGGAGGGCGCCAAGTGCTCGCTAGCCTAAAGGGAATGCTGCTGACGATAGTTTCGACGTTCAAGAAGCCGGTGACGGACCAGTACCCGAAGAAGCCGCGCGAGAAGGAGCCTAGATACATGGGCTTCCCGGCGCTGACCTGGGACCACGAGGTGGGCGAACCCTTCTGCACCGCCTGTATGGTGTGCATACGCAACTGCCCGACGCAGTGCATGAGCGCGACTATGAAGGACAACCCGCTTCAGAAGGAGGGCAAAAGCTCGCGGCGGAAGATAGTGGACACTTTTGAGATTAACCTGAATCGTTGTATTCTATGCGGCATCTGCGTGGAGGTCTGCAACTTCGACGCCATAGTTATGAGCCATGAGCACGAGATGAGCGTTTTCGAGCGCAACGGCGACCGGGTAGACCTTGTCCCGCTTTTAGAGATGGGCATGAAATACCAGGAAGAGTCAGGCTGGGTGCCGCCGTCCAAGAAGGCCAAAGCGGAAGCCAAGCCGGCCCCCGAGAAGGCCTCCGTCTAGCATGTCGTGGTATTTTTTTGCCGCCCTGACCGTCCTGACTGTAGGGGGCGGCCTTGGCGTAGTGTCTACTCGCAACGTGGTGCACGCCGCCCTTTTCTTACTCGTTTCGCTGCTGGGCGTGGCGGGCCTGTACGTGCTGCTGCTGTCCGAGTTCCTGGCGCTGGTGCAGATTTTCATATACGGCGGCGCCATTATCATTGTGCTGCTCTTCGCCATAATGCTGACGCGGTCCAGGGAGTACCCCAACATATCGGACAACAAGCAGTGGCCCCTGGCGGCGCTGGCGGCCATAGGCTTCTTTGGGCTGCTGACAGCGTCCTTTATGGCCAACGACGCGGACTTCGAGACGCGGAACCGCGTGGGGTTCACTGTGCTGGCGCGGGCGCTGTTCAACGATTGGGCGCTGCCTTTTGAAGTGGCGTCGCTGGTATTGCTAATCGCGCTCGTCGGAGCCATAGTTATCGCGCAGACCGAAAGGCAGGGGCAGCAATGACGCTGACGCATTTCCAGATAGTGAGCGGGGCGCTTTTCGCGGTGGGGCTTTACGGGGTGCTGGCGCGCCGCAGCGCGGTGCTGATACTTATGTCGATAGAGCTGATGCTAAACGCGGTGAACCTGAACCTTATCGCCGCGGCGTCGTACCTGGACCCTGAGCGATTTACGGGACTCATCATCGCAATATTTGTTATAACGGTGGCGGCGGCGGAGGTGGGGCTGGCCCTGGCGATTATTCTACGGCTCTTCCGAAACCGCGCCACGGTAAACGTGGACGAGATTGAGCTAATGAAGTGGTAGGGGACGTGAGTTTTGCCCTGACGTGGGTCTACTTATGAGCGTCGTGTTATCACTCAGAGCCGCCAGTCCCCCCCGTATCCCCTCTTTCTCCTCTACGGACGAGGCGCAACACATTGCTACTCATAGACGGGATACCATCCCCTTAATCCCCTTTCCCGACTGCATCGGGACTGAGTACAGCCTGCTGGAAGGCGAAGAGATAAATAGGATCACCTCATCACCCTCTAACTCCCTCTTCTCCTTTGCAATAGGAGAAGAGGGAGAACCTGAGGGGACACCCTCGATTCCCCTCAAGAGGGAAATGAATACGATGTGTCGCATTTGGTTGCTGCCAATGGCGGGCCTGTCCCTCCAAAGAGGGGAAGACGCCCATGGCTGATATGGAGCTGGCGTGGCTGATACCGGCCTTTAGCTTCGTCGCGTTTTTTCTGATTGTGGCTGTTGGACGGTTTTTGCCACTTAAGGGCGCGTGGATAGCGATTCTAGCCATCGCCGCTGGCTTTGGGGTCTTCTGGCTGGTGGCTATCGACCGCATAGACCAGGGGGCCACGGGCATCGACTACTTCAGCCGCAAGTGGTTTGACGCCGGGGGCTTCGAGCTGGCGTGGGGCATGATTATCGACCCGCTGTC
>VGZZ01000055.1 GCA_016872285.1 SAR202 cluster bacterium
CGACGGTCTAATGAGACCGAGAATGAAACGGCCTGCCCCGCCGGCATCGCTGTGCTTGGAGAACAGTTTAGACCTTTTTTAAGATACAAGAATGACAAATTTGGGATCCTCTTACAAAAAAGCCCTCACCCTATCCAGCACCGTATCGGCTACGGCGTCTTTGGACATGAGGGGGAGGTCTTCCACGGCGCCGGACTTGTCGAGGAGGAGGACTTTGTTGGTGTCGGCGCCGAAGCCGCTGGAGGGGGCGGTGATGTCGTTGGCGACGATTAGGTCCAGGCCCTTGTCCGCGAGCTTCTTCTTGGCGTTTTTTAGCAAGTCCTGGCTTTCGGCGGCGAAGCCTACTTTTACAAAGCTGCCTTTGACCTCGGAGAGGATGTCAGGGTTCTTGACTAGCTCCAGGGTCAGGCCGTCGCCTTTTTCCTTCTTGATTTTCTGCTCGGCGGCCTTCGCGGGACGGTAGTCGGCGACGGCGGCGGCCATGATGAGGGCGTTGGCGGTCTTGGCGGCTTTGGCGACGGCGTCGCGCATCTCGACGGCGGTGCGGACTTTGACCACGTCCACGGCGACAGGGGCCGAAAGGGAGACTGGGGTGGTGACCAAGATGACGCGGGCGCCGCGGTCTCGGGCTGCTTCGGCCAGGGCGTAGCCCATCTTGCCGGAGGAGAGGTTGGTGAGGATGCGGACGGGGTCGACAGGCTCCTGGGTGCCGCCAGCGCTAACGACGACGGTCTTGCCAGCGAAGTCGCCCTTTCGGCCCAAGGCAGCGCGGATGTGGCCCATAAGCTCGGGTGTTTCGACGAGGCGGCCCACGCCGGTGAGGCCGGAGGCGAGGCGACCCTGGGCGGGGCCGACGATGACGACGCCTCGCTCTTTCAGGGTGGTGAGGTTGGACTGGGTGGCGGCGTTCTGGTACATGCCGCCGTCCATAGCGGGGGCCACGATGACGGGGGCGTTGGTGGCGAGGAGGGTGGTGGTGAGGGCGTCGTCGGCGAGGCCGTGGGCGAGTTTGGCGATGAGGTTGGCGGTGGCCGGCGCGACGACTATGGCGTCGGCGCGGTGGGCCAGGGCAACGTGCTCGACGGCGAGCTCGGAGTCGGGGTCAAAGAGGTCGGTGTGGATGTATCGGTGGGTGATGCTGCGGAAGGCCAAGGGGGTGACGAACTCGCGGGCGGAGGTGGTCATGATAACGTCGACGAGGGCGCCGGCCTGGGTGAGCTTGCTGGCGAGGTCAAGGGCTTTGTAGCAGGCGATGCTGCCGGTGACGCCGAGGACGACGTGTTTGTTGTGGAGGACGGGGATCATAGTAGGGGGCGACCCCCCCTCGCCCATCCCCGACCCCCCATCTTAATCTTCCCCCTCAAGGGGGGAAGAGACCTGAGGGGAGAGTTCAAAGGGAGGTGCGGTCTGGCCTGGCGGACGGAGCGTGGTGCTAGGGTTTCACCCTCACCTTTATCCTCTCCCATCAAGGGAGAGGAAAGAAGAGAGGCTGTCGAGCAGGCGATCGATTTAATCATGGCGGCGGCCGTCGGCGAGGTCCTGGTTGAGGTCGTAGACCATGCGGAGGCCGATGAGGGTGAGGTCGGGGTTGGTGGCGTCGAAGACTTTGGTCTCCTTGGCGATGACGCGGGCCATGCCGCCGGTGGCGACGACTCGCGCCTCCTGACCTAGCTCGCGCTTAAATCGATGCACCATGCCTTCGACTAGGCTGACGTAGCCGAGGAAGAGGCCGGACTTGAGGCTGTCCACGGTGTTCTTGCCGATGACGTTTTTGGGGGCGACCAGGTCAACGCGTTTAAGCTGGGCGGTGGCCTGATGAAGGGCCTCGGCGGCGACCTCGACGCCCGGGGCGATGGCGCCGCCCAGGTAGTCGCCGGTCTTGGAAATGGCGTCGAAAACGGTGGCGGTGCCAAAGTCCACGACTATGGCGGGACCGCCGTAGAGGCGGAAGGCGGCCACGGAGTCGACGACGCGGTCGGTGCCGACCTCCTTGGGGTTGTCGGCCAGGACGCGGATGCCGGTCTTGACGCCGGCGCTGATGGTGAAGGGCTGGACTTTGAAATACTCGCGGCAGACCTCCTCGATGGTGGCGGTGAGGGGAGGGACGACGCTGCAGATGGCGGCGCCGTCGATATCGGGGGTGCGGACGCCTTTGAGTGCAAGGATGTTGGTGATAGAGAGGCCGTATTCGTCGGGGACGCGGCGGGTGTCGGTGGAGAGGCGGCCGCGGCAGACGAGGTTCTGGCCGTCGAAGACGCCCATGGTGACGTTGGTGTTGCCTATGTCGATGGCGAGGAGCATGGAGAGATTATAGCAGGCGTGGGAGGGGCGATTTACGGAAAGAAGATTTGAGATTGACAGCCGGAAATACGGGGTGTTAAATTGCCGCGCTTTGTAATGGCACTGACGATACCAGTACGTAACCGCAGGTCTGAAAGGTCGGCTTAAATGAAGCGTCTGAATCTATTTGTCCTGGTTATGCTGGGCGCACTGGCCGCTATCGCTGGCAGCGCGGCAGTGGTCAGCGGAACGACGGGGGCAGAGGCGGTTTTCAGAATGCAAGAGGGGCCGCAGGTGCCGCCATCGGTTACGGTGAGCTTCGAAGACGACAGTGTTTACCATATTGGCAAGCATACGGTGACCTTCCAATTAAGCCCGGGTGGGCAGGTTACGGGGACGGGCGAGAGTCGCAGCGTGACCCGCTTTCAGTTCGACGGCTCCAGAAAAAAGGAGGACGAACCTGCCCAGCAGGCGGTCTGTGACCACGTTTACGTTGAAACATGGACATGGACTGGTGTGGAGAGCGGCTCCAGCCCGGAGGTGGGACAATACAGGTTTGACCTGGAAGTCCCATATGTCTTCCAATACAAGTCCGAAAACATCAATGGCTCGCTGCTGGAGGCGTACAAGAAGGCCTACCCTCTGGCCGGCGACCCCTGCAGAACGGAGCAGCCCAGGACTGAGCGTCCTCGCAAAGGCTCGGCTACGGTCAGGTACGACCAGAACCCGCCCTACGTTTACATGAGTGTCGGCAGCGGCTGGCAGAACACCTTTAACTTGGCTCCCGTGGCCCAGGAGGAGAAGGAGTGCGCCAAGACCACCGAGGCCGCCGGGGACCCAGAGAAAAAAGTTTATTCGACGCCAAAGGACCAGGAAAGCTATGTCCTGAATATGGCTGTGACTGACGGGTCGTCAAACATGAGGGCGCCGCTGGACAGGCTGGGAGGCAGCGGGTCGGTGCTCATCGCCTTTACGTGGCAGGATAGGCAGAAACAGCGCCACGTCAAATGCTTCCAAAAAAGCCTTTCGACGGTGTGGGGGCTGAGGGACGAAGCCATAGAGGAGGCGCGGCAAATCGGCGACTGGAACATCCAGCGGCCTGTGGCGACGGAGTTGTCGCTAATGGTGGACGTGCGGAGGGATGTACTGGACCAGATAGAAAAGATCGTGCGGGACCCGCAGAATTCTCAGGAGAGCGTCGATGAAAAGAAGGGGGAGAAGCTGCTGAGGGGTTCGTTGGTGGACTTTAGCTTTCAGATGTTTGTGTCCGACTCGACGAGCAAGGAGATCATGAAGACTCGCCCCGCCAAATTCACCTACGAGGTGCGTTATCCGGTGGTGTTCGTTCCGGGGACGGCGGGGTCGCGGCTGTCTGCGGAGGGGAGACAGGTCTGGCCGCAGAACATTAGCTCGGGCGGGTATGGGCTGACGGGGCTGTGGGCGCCTATGCGGCCGGACGAGAACGGCGGAGGACCTCCGGTGACGGCTTTTGAAGTCTTCCGATGTTACCTGGACTGTGCCGTCGCTTCCATATATCAGGGATGGCTAGACCACATGAAGGCGAAGGGCTACGAGGATGGGAAGTCATTGTTCCTTTTTCCTTATGACTGGCGGTTGGATATTACCAAGCACCCGGCGAACCTGGACAAGCTAGTCGATAAGGCGCTGGATATAGCCTACAACAGGAATGCAAAGGATTCGTCGGAGGCGGGCCGCCCTGCCTATGAGCGGCTGCCGGAGGACAAGGTAGTGATTGTGACCCACAGCCAGGGCGGGCTGGTGGCGAGGGCGTACACGTCGGATAAAAAGCGGGCGGAGAAGGTGGCGGTGATGATTCAGACGGCGCCTACCAACTACGGGTCGCTCAAGGCGCTGAAGGCCGCGGGCATGACGGGCTACAGCTTCGAGACGCCGTTCCTGGACACCCAGGTGGGTAAGTGGATGGCGAGGAACTATGGCGCGGCCTATTTCCAGTTCCCTATATCGCCCGGCGGGTCTGGAGAGATAGACCAGGTGCTTTTCGATGAGCAAGGTAAGCCGATATCGAACACTCGCGCCGAGCTTTCCAAGCTGACGACTTTCATGTTTTGTGACCACGGCATCCGGGAGTTCAGGGTGGGCGTGGAGATAGAGCCTTGCGCGAAGGCAACAATGAATACGCAGATAACGGGCGACGCCGTCAATTTTCACAGGAACCTGCCCAGCCCGGTGGCGCTGGGTGTGCCTACCTATGTCGTCGCGGGGACGGACCAGCAGACCATAGTGGGATACAGGCGCACATCGAGACAGACTAAGGTCTCAAGAAATCTGCTGTCGCAGGCGCTGGGGACGGATATGCCGGCGGGGGGCTTCAGCGGCAGCATTCCGGACACCGCGCTGATGAAGCTAGGGGTGCTGCCGCCCGAGACGATAGACCAGGCGAACTACAAAATCGTCAAGACGGAAGAGATTACAGCCGTTGACACGAACTACACCGTGGAGCTGCCCTACTACGCCGAGGTGTACGCGCCGTGCGGCGACAACCTGGTGCCGCTGCATCGCGCAGTAGACCTTCCGGGAGTAGAGCCTATCTATGTGGCGGGGGTCACCCACGGCGGAATGACGGAGGACGCAACGGTGCAGGAGATGGTGGATAGATTGCTCCATGGGGTAAGGCCCGTGAACCTCCCAAAGCCCCTGTGCAGCAGCCTGCCGACGGGGGTAAGCCAGGGGATTGGAATAACGGCGCAGAGCAGCCCGGCGAACCTGCACGTGTACGATGCCCAAAACCGGCATACGGGCCTTAGGGCTAACGGGACTATTGAGCTGGGCATTCCTGGTTCGACATTTGAAGTGCGGGGAGATACGCAGGAGGCGTGGCTGCCGTCGACGGACAAGGAGATTCGTGTAACGTTTGAGGGGCTGGTGGACACGAACTTCAACGTGCGCATTGTGTCCGGAAACGGGCGGACGGAGACACAGGTGGACTATCTGGAAATCCCGGAAACAAAGTCGAGCCGCGCGGAGATTAAGTTTAACGCCAGCAACCTTGGGAAGAGCACGTCGCTGACAAACGACACCAACGGGGATTCCAAGGTTGACCAGACGCTGCAACCTTCCAACGTCTCGACGATCACGGGAGTCAGTATTACGCCAGGGGCTACGGCAATAGCCACGTCTACGCCAACTTCCGGGAGCGGCGCAAAGAAGGGCGGCGGATGCGGCAAGTCCACCAGCGGGACGGTGGACTTTAGCTGGCTTCTGCAGGGGTTCATGCTCATCGGGCTGATGTTGGTGGTCAAGGTGAAGGGGCCGCGGAGGCGAAAGTAGGACTGCTAGCCTGATTGAAGGGCCGCTCCTGCCGTGTTACCTTGTCATCGAACGTGATTTTAAGGAATGCCGATGCGCATTGTCTCATTTTGCCTAGCGCGACAGAGATTGTATATACTTTAGGGCTGGGGGACAGCCTTTACGGCGTGACGCACGAGTGCGACTACCCGCCGCAGGCTCGGAGCAAGGCGGTGGTGGTGCGAAGCGCGGTGGAGACGGTGGGGAAGGATAGCAGCGCGATTACGGACGCGGTGCGGCAGCAGGCAGCGGCGGGGAGGCCGATGTATAAGATAGACCTGGGTGTGCTGAAGGAGGCGAAGCCGGACTTGGTGCTGACGCAGGCGTTGTGCGAGGTGTGCGCTGTGCCGACGCAGCAGGTGGACGAGGCGATGGACAGCCTACCGCAGAAGCCGCAGGTAGTGTCGCTGGACCCGTATTCAATAGATGACATGCTGAACAATATCCTATCGGTCGCGGAGGCGGCGGGGGTGAAGGGCGAGGGGGAGAGGGTGGTGGGGAGGCTGAGGGTGAGGCGGGACGCGGTGGCATCGAGGGCGGGGATGGCGTCGCATAGGCCGAGGGTAGTGTGCCTGGAGTGGCTGGAGCCGCTGCTGGTGGCAGGGCACTGGGGGCCGGAGATGGTGTCGCTGGCGGGTGGGGAGGACTGCCTCGGCAAGGCGGGCGAATCGTCATATAAGGTGACGTGGGAGCAAGTGGCGGAGGCGATGCCGGAGGTGGTGGTGGCGATGCCGTGCGGAATGGACGTTTCGAGGGCGCTGGCGGAGGTACATCTGCTGACGGAGAAGCCGGGCTGGGGCGACTTGCCTGCGGTGAAGAACAACGCTTTCTTCGTGGCCGACGGGAGCGCTTATTTCAGCCGGTCGGGGCCTCGGTTAATCGACGGGCTGGAACTGCTGGCGGAGGCGCTGCGTCCGGAGCTGTTTAAGGGCATTACGCCGGCGGGCGGGGCGTTTCGGGTTTACGGGAGGCTGTTCAGGCTTAGTTAAGGCGAGGGCCCTGGAAGGGGCGGACGCGTTCGATCTCTTTTTTCGCCAGGGCGATCTTTTCCTGTAGCAGTGGTATGCCTTTTTCCAATCGCTCCTTTGCCGAGTCCATTTGCAATAGATACTGGCCGACTTTGGGAGGCCGGGCGACGGCCTGGCCCAGGGCATGGGAAAGGGCTACGGGGTCGGAGGGGGTGTCGATGTTGCTGATCCAGCCGCCTTTGGCGCTGGCGAGGAGACGCCAGTAGTCGCCGAGAAGCTGCCGGGCTGTCGAGGCCAGGTCGCCGTAGTCGTCGGAGGGGACGTCGATAAGATACTGGACCTTGCCCATGAGGAAGGGGTATTCCTGGGTGGTCTCGACGAGGCGGAAGCGGCGCTCGCCGACGGTCTGGAGGGTGTAGCGGCCGTCGTCCAGCTTTTGGGCCTGGGTGATGCGGGCGGAGGTGCCGACGCTGTAGGGGACGGCGCCGTGGCCGACTTCCTGGCCCTCTTTTATCAGCAGCACGCCGAAGGGCGCTTTGAATTCCAGGCACTCGCCAATCATGATTTTGTATCGTTCTTCAAAGATGCGCAGCGGCAGCGGCATGCCTGGGAAGAGGACAAGGCTCAGGGGGAAGAGGCGGAGGTCTTCCGCCTGAGGCTGGGATTGGGTTTCTGGATTGTGGGTGGACATAGCGAATACAAGTATAGTAAGGGAGAGGGGCAGGGGCAAGGATAGGAGTATGGGGGGATTTGGGCTAAATGTGTCTTAGAGGAAAGGCCAACGTTGTTATCAGTCGAGATACTATTCCCTTTGTCCCCTTCCTGCTGACGTGTGATGCACAATGCATTCCTTGGACTTAATCGTGGTGCCCTCATCACCCCCTATCCCCCACTTCTTCCCGATTTGCATCGGGACAGGCTCTTTTCAATAGGAGAAGAGGGGGACCAGACGGATAGAAAACACTTCCTGCGCGAGGCTGGCGGAGCCTTATCGGGCTTTATCGTGGGCCGGAGACTTGGGTGTGGGCTATTTAGGCCAGGTCATGAGTATTAAGAGCGATGCTATTGCGCTTATAAGAGCGCCAATGAGAAGCCATTCGATAAATAGTTGGGTTGTGCTTTTCATATTTCAAGACCGGTTCTAGTTGTATTGGATTTTAAGTTGCAGGCAGTTAACGACAGGGTTAAAGGCCAACGCAATTTGATACGATGCTGAGCGCCATGCGGTTTCAGTCAATAAAGCCGGCGCTTCCGACGTGGGTATAGAGGCCGGGACTCAGGCTGCCGTCAGCGTATCGGTTACTTTTCCGCCACGATGGGGTTTTGCAGGACGCCGATGCCGTCGATGGCTACTTCCACGGTGTCGCCGGGCTTCATGCGGGAGGTGGCGCCGGTGGTGCCGGAGAAGACTAGGTCGCCGGGGTAAAGGGTGGCCTGCTGGCTGATGTAGCTGACCAGCTTGGCGAAGCTAAAGAGCATGTCTTTGGTGCAGGCTCGCTGCACTTCTTTGCCGTTGAGCTTGACGACCATTTCCAAGTTGCCGGCGTCGACCTCGGTTTCGATCCAGGGGCCGACGGGGCAGAAGGTGTCGCTGCCTTTGGCGCGCCACATAAAGTTATCGGCCTTCTGCCAGGCGCGTTCGCTGACGTCGTTGCCGCAGGTGTAGCCGAGGATATAGTCGGGGGCTTCTTTTTCGGTGACGCGGCGGCATTCGCGACCGATGACGGCCACAGCTTCGCCTTCGTAGTGGACGTCGCCGCCGGAGTCCTTGGGGATAACGATGTCGCCGCCGGTATGGTTGAGGGAGTTCCGGCCCTTGACCCAGGGCTGGGGAGTCTTGGGGAGGTCATGGATGCCGGTGATGGCGGCGGCGTGGGCCAGGTGGGCGGCAAAGTTCATGCCGGGCTGCCAGATCTGGACAGGCTCAGTGGGGGCCAGAAGCTGGACATCCTTAAGATTGTGAGCGTAATCCGTGGTGCGAAAACGTCGATATATGCTGCCGCGAATCTCGATGATTTTGCTGCCCTGGACGACGCCATGAGCGACAGCACGGTCTTTTTGGAACCTAGCGATCTTCATGCCACACCTCTCCCAGTGAACATGGGGGCATTTTAGGGAGGGCCGACGGGATGCGCAAGAGATAGAAAATGAGCGCCTTGACATGGTCTAACGTCGAACATAGAGTGGGGGCAATAAGACATTGAGGTAAACAAGCGAGGCGATTAGATTCTTCATCGAGTTCAGAACGGAAGATTATAAACAGAGGTGCGGTCATGGCCTACGATTTGCTAATCAAGAACGGGCGGATTGTGGACGGGACGGGGAGGCCGTCGTTTCAGGGGAACGTGGCGGTGAGGGAGGGGAAGATTGTGGAGGTGGGGAAGGCCAGCGGCCCGGCCAAACGCACCATCGATGCTCAGGGGCTGGTAGTGTCGCCGGGGTTTATCGACAACCACTGCCATTACGACGCGCAAGTGACCTGGGACCCGCTTTGTACCTTCTCGTGCTACCACGGGGCGACGACGGTGGTCTTCGGCAACTGCTCATTGACGCTGGCCCCAGCCAAAGAGGGCGACCACTACGCCCTGGCGCAGATGCTGTCGAGGGTGGAGGCCATACCGATGGAGGTCTTGCAGGCGGGGGTGCAATGGTCGTGGCGGACGGTGCCGGAGTATTTGAACGCCATCGAGCGGCGGCTGGGCGTCAACGCGGGGGTGCTGATGGGGCATTCGGCGATTCGAAGGTATGTGATGGGCGAGGCGTCGCAGGAACGGGACGCCACCAGGGATGAGATTGAGCAGATGCGAGGCATTGTGCGGGAGGGGCTGGAGGCTGGGGCGCTGGGGCTGTCGGTGTCGCGAAACCAAGGGCACTTCGATACCACGGGACGATTGCTGCCCGCCATACTGGCGCCGGTGGAGGAGATGATGGCGCTGGCGTCGGCGATGAAGGATGTGGGAACGGGGATAGTGCAGTGCGGGGGCGGGACGACGCCGGAGATGAAGGAGGGGCTGTGCAGCCGGCTGTCGCAGGCCAGCGGGAGGCCGGTGGTCTATAACAACATCACGCACCGGTGGAGCAGGCCGAACCAGTGGCGGGAACACCTGGACTATGTGAACAAAACGGTCAAAGAAGGGAACCGGGCATACCCGCTGCTGAGCCCTCGCCGGAACGTCAACCGGTTCACTATGATCAACGCGCAGGTCTTCGACCGGCTGCCGGCGTGGAAGCCGATCATGGAATCTTCGCCGGAGCGTAAGAAGGCGGCGTTCCGGGACAAGGAGATGCGGAAGAAGCTGCGATGGGAGGCGGTGGAAGGGGCGGAGGTGTCCTACAGCGCCTTCTCGCGTCGTTGGGACTACTTTTTTGTGGCGCAGCCAGCACTTCCGAAGAATCGATCGCTGAAAGGCAAGAGCATCGACCAGATAGCCAGGGAGCAGGGGAATGACGTGCTGGACGTCTTCCTGGACCTGGTGCTGGAGGAGGACCTGAAGACGGGGTTTGAGCTGGTGCAGGGCGGCGGCGACGAACAGGCCATGGCCGAGATGCTGCGGAACCCCAATGTAGTCATAGGGCTGTCGGATGGCGGGGCGCACGTTGTGTTCGAGGCGGGGTATGGGTACAGCACCTACTTTTTGGGGCACTGGGTGCGGGAGAAGCAGGTGATGAGCCTGGAGGAAGGGGTGCGAAAGCTGACATCCGTACCGTCGGAGCTATTCGGGATGGAGGACCGGGGGACGCTTAAGCCGGGCCTGAACGCGGACATAACGATTTTCGATCCAGAGACTATCGCGCCGCTGGAGCCGGAGGAGGTGGGGGACTTTCCAGCGGGCGGTCGCCGGCTGCGGCAGTTATCGCAGGGGGTGTACTGCACGATTGTGAACGGGGAGGTGCTGATTAAGGAGGGGAAGCATACGGGGTCGCTGCCGGGGAAGGTGGCGAGGAATGGGAAGTGGAGGAGTAAAGTGGAAACTGGACGTTAGAAAAAGGTGGGTAATAAGCCGTCAGAGACCCACTAAATCCTAGTCTTTTAGATGCCTGAACCCGCCCTTCAATTTGCCACTCACGTTGATGAGCCGTCCATGTACGGGGTCTGCTGCGAGGCCGAAGACTTCCAGAGCGACTGCCCCAAGAGAGGCTCCGTATCATCATCGCCAAAGATTACAGGTAGGACTTCCTCGACGCCATCGAGTCTTATGAGGGCTCGTCCTACCTGGTAAGTCCTTCCACTCTGGTCAGCGAGAATAAATTCCATTTCACGCAGAGGACGGATGCCAAGCTCGCTAAGAGTACTTCTTGGGACCAGGCTCATAGTCGCGCCTGTATCCACAAGCATATCCAAGGTCGTGGAGCGACGGCCCGCCATGTCGCTAATCCGAACTGGCATGGTAAAGGTTGCCATGGGCCGCCTCCCTTGCTTAGCTATATTCTACTAGATTAATCCCACTGAACTTACAACCGCAGACAAATATAACGAGAGTTATCCGCTTTTCCAAATAAAAACAGGTATCTCTACACGTCGAGATACCTGTTGATTTAATAACAAGGCTGCAAAGCTCAGGCTGTGGTCCGCTTGATTACCTGCCCCAACGTCGGAAGCGACGACGCGGTGTTGATACAGGCGTCCTGCCGGGGGCCGGCACAGTGGCTATGGTGGAAGGGCCGTGGCCGTTGGGCCAGGTTTTTCGGGGGAGGCTGCGGCCCAGGTCACGCTCGATCTGACGCCACTTGGGGCTGTCCTCACGGGTGACAAAGGTTACGACCTCGCCCTGGCGGCCCATGCGGCCGGTCCTGCCGACTCGATGGGTGAATAGCTGGGCGGTCTCTGGCAGCTCGTAGTTGATGACCTGCTCGATGCCGTTGACGTCGATACCGCGGGCGGCGACGTTGGTGGCGACGAGGATGGGCATGCTGCCGGAACGGAAGTCGGCCATGACGCGCTGCCGCTGGCTCTGGCTCAGATTTCCCTGAAGGGCCGCAGCGGGGTAGCCCATATCGGCCAGGCGGCCAGCCAGCTTGCGGACGCCGTGCTTGGTGCGTCCGAAGACCAGGATTGGGCCGTCGCCCCGGCTGTCCAGCAGAGTGCGAAGAGCATGTATCTTGGCCTCCGGATTGATGTCATAAACAACATGCTCGATTTCGGGGAGGGCTTCCATATCGTTGTCGACGCGCACCTTCTGGGGACTGCGCATGTGGCGGGCCGACACCTGGACGACCCAGTCGGCAATGGTGGCGGAGAAGAGGGCGGTCTGGCGGTTTGCGGGGGTCTTGGCGAGGATGCGCTCGACGTCGGGCGCGAAGCCGCGGTCGAGCATCTCATCGGCCTCGTCGAGGACAAAGACTCTGAGGTTGTGGAGGGAGAGGGTGCCCTGCCGCAGGTGGTCGAGGGTGCGGCCCGGGGTGCCGACGACGATCTGGGCGCCGCGCGAGAGGGCGTCGCGCTCAGGGCCGTAGGCGCGGCCGCCGTAGAGAAGGGTCACACGGAGGCGTTTGGAGGCGGCCACCTCCGCCAGCACGCCGCCGACCTGGATGGCGAGCTCCCGAGTGGGGGCCAGCACCAGGGCCTGGACGCCACGATGCGAGGGGTCGCAGCGCTCGACGATGGGTAGGGTGAAGGCGAGGGTCTTGCCGGAGCCGGTGCGGGCCTGGCCGATGACGTCGCGGCCTTGGAGAAGGATGGGGATGGCCTGGGCCTGGATGGGAGTGGGGGTAGTGATGCCCATTCGGACTACGGCGTCGCGGGTGGCGGGATGGAGGTTAAAGTCGGCGAACGAGCTTAACTGAGGACGAACTTTGGTGGCAAACATGAAGCGCTGAATCCTTAAATTTTGGAATTGTGGCTGATAAGTCAGCGCGTGAATTGAGAGGGAGAAGAACAGGAGCCTTAGAAAATCCTGTGCAAGACCCGGGCAAAGCCGGACTGACGATATAAGAACACTTGGGGGAGTATAACATACCATTACGAATTCCGCTACCATGGCGATGGCGATAGGCTGGGGCTAATAAGGGATAGCGTTAAGGACTTAGTGTTTGGAAAGCTTGGGCGTAGGCAATACCACTACAGGTCTGAGGTGTTGGGTGGTACAGTGTGTCCGTTCATTTCTTACGAGGAAGCAAGGTGAGCAACGCTAAGGCACCGTATGAGCATTATAGATAAGGTGAAAGACAGGATTGGGGGAGCCATTCTAGGGATGGCTATGAGCCTCATAGTCTTCTTTGTCGAGCGCAAGCTTAAAAAAACGCTGCGGAAACAGGAATCCGCCGCAGAGCTAAAGAGGCCGGTCAGCTAGGCCGGCGGTAAAGGCTCGCAACCAGGGCCAGGCTAAGTACGAGTCCGGCGGAGGCGATGCCAGCGGGGACACCCCAGGGAACCCGGCTGGACTACTTCGGTTCGACGGTAAACATCGCAGCTAGACTGCAACGATATTCATCTGGCGACGACGTCATAGTCTCGGAGGCTGTCCGTCGTGACCCTGAGGTGGAGCAATGGCTGTCGGCATCAAGGGCTGGTGTTCAGGTAATGCCCTTCGAGGCTGAGATTAAGGGATTTGATGACCAGCGGTTCCCTTTATGGCGAATACGATGCCCTACGCCTGAACTTGTTAAACAGTCTGAGTAGAGGCTTTCTGTTCACGTGTACTGCCCTGCGCAGTAGCCGGAGGCCCACGCCCACTGGAAGTTGTAGCCGCCGAGGGGGCCGGTGACGTCCACGGCCTCGCCGATGAAGTAGAGGTTGGGGGTCTTGAGGGCGGACATGGTCTTAGACGAGAGGCCGGTGGTGTCCACGCCGCCCAGGGTAACCTCGGCGGTGCGGTAGCCTTCGGTGCCGTGGGGAGAGAGGGTCCAGCGCTTGAGGGCGCTGATCACGGTGTCCATGTCTTTGAGGGAGAGGTGGGCCATAGGTTTGTTAGGAAGTGCGGTCTCACAAATGGCCTGGGCGAATCGTTTAGGGAGAAGGGCGGAGAGGATGGTGACGAGCTCTTTTTTGGGCTGGGCGGTCTGCTGTTCTTTAAGGAGGGGGAGCAGGTCTAGGCCGGGTAAAAGGTCTATAACGACGTAGTCGCCGGGGCGCCAGTGGGAGGAGATTTGGAGGATGGCGGGGCCGCTGAGGCCTCGGTGGGTAAATAACAGGTTCTCGGTGAAGCTGACGCCGTTGCATGTCACGACGCAGGGTATAGAGACGCCGGAGAGCCGATTACAGAAGTCGAGGAAGGGGCCGGTGAAGGTAAAGGGGACGAGGCCGGCGCGGGTGGGCGTGACGCCGAGGCCGAACTGGCGGGCGACATCATAGGCGAAGCCGGTGGCGCCCATGGGCGGGATGGAGAGGCCGCCGGTGGCGATGACCAGTGAATCGGCGGCGACGGGGCCCAGGGTGGTGTCGAGGAGAAAGGGGCTGTCGTGGCGGATGGCGGTGATGCTGCACTTCAGGCGGAGGGTGACGCGGGCGGACTCGCATTCATCGAGGAGCATACGTAGGATGGCCTGGGAAGTGCCGTCGCAGAAGAGCTGGCCCAGCTTCTTCTCGTGGTAGGGGATGCGGTGCTTTTCGACCAGCGCGATGAAGTCGTAGGGGGTGTAGCGGGAGAGGGCGGAGACGCAGAAGCGGAGATTTTGGGAGAGGTAGTCGTCGGGCGTGGCGTAGAGGTTGGTGAAGTTGCACCGCCCGCCGCCGGAGATAATGATTTTCTTGCCGGGGCGGTCTGCGTGCTCGATGAGGAGAACACGGCGGCCTCGCTTCCCGGCCTCGATGGCGCACATGAGGCCGGCGGCGCCGGCGCCGATGATGGCGACATCGAAGCGTTCTGAAGGTGAGAAAGCGTCATTCATTAGAGCTTAAGGTTAGCATTTTAGGAATGTCAGAGTTAGATGCGCAGTATGAGTTTGGCTTAAGTTGGACAGAAGATAGTATGATATGCGTACTTAATTCAAAGGACAGAACTAATGGCAGAAGCGCAGAAGAAACCCGAGAGGAAGCAAGAGACAACGGCGGAGTTTGTCGCGAGGATAAACAAGCCCAGCGGTAAGCATAACGGCCTCAAGGGCATGAAGCGGAAGAAGCAGCGGGCCAATAGGCTTGTCAGGTAGACCCACTCCGACTTAGACAGGCGATGCAACACGCATCGCCTTTACTGAGGGACTGATGAGGCCTTTGGGAGGTGGCAATTGCTCAATCGATATAGCAATCTGGAGACGCTGAAGCGGGAGATGGCGGCCAGCGACCTGGATGCGCTGGTGGCTATATCGCCGGAGAATGTCACATATGCCACGGGAGCCGTTATATGGACGCAGAGGTCGCTGCGGGACCGGCTGGCGATGGTGGTGTGGCCTCGCGAAGGTGAGCCGACTTTTTTGGTGGCTGGTCAGGAGGCGGGGTACGCCGGAGAACAGAGTTGGATAAAGGACATCCGCAGCTACGTGGCCCACGGGGACTCGCCCATCCGAGCGCTGGCATCGGCGCTGCGAGAGAAGGGTCTGGAGGCGGGGCGTATTGGGATCGAGATGGGCTACCTGAGCGCGGCGTACCATCAGGAACTTGCCAAGTCGCTGCCGGAGTTACAACTTACGCCATGCGAGTCGATATTTCAGAAGGCACGACTGGTAAAGACAGCGGCGGAGGTGGAGCTTCTAAGCAAGGCCGCTGTTGCGACGGAGCGGGCGTTACTAGCGACCTATGCGACGATTCAGCCAGGGGACAGGGAGCGGGTGCTGGTGGGGCGTTTGGCTGAGAACATGCTGGCGACGGGCGCGGACGCACCCTCCTTCCTGTACATGACGGTGGGGCCGAACACCGGCTACGCGCATCCATCGCCGACGGACTACGTCGCGCAGCCGGGAGACCTGGTAAAGACGGACTGCGGGGCGTTTTTCTCGGGCTATCAGTCGGACATCGCGCGGACGGCGGTGATAGGGAAGGCCAGCCCTGAGCAGCGGTCTATCTATGAAAGACTTGTGCAAGTACACGCGAAGACCATAGAGGCAATGAAGCCGGGTGTGGCGGCGCGGGAGGTGTTCCGGGTGGCGGTGGAGGAGTACAAGCGGGTGAACATACCCTTCTCGCTGGCCTTTGCGGGACACGGCCTGGGGCTTATCACCCACGAGGATTTATTGTTGTCGGACAGCGAAAGCGCCCCGCTGGCGCCCAACATGGTCTTCGCCGTGGAAACGCGGGTGAGGTGGCCGGGAAAGGCGGGGTATCACATCGAAGACCTGGTGGTGATTGGGGATCGGGGGCCAAAGAAGATCACTACGTTTATGGATACTGAGGAGTTGATGGAGTTGTAGGTATCTAGAGCGGCCATATATGAAAAGCCAAGCATTGTTTCATTCGAGATACCATCATCCCCTAGCCCCTTCTTCCTGCAGGAAGAAGGGGAAGAGAAAAAATTGCACCAATACCCCCTCTAACTCCCCCTTTTCCTCACGAGGAAAAGGGGGAGAACCAGACCCATCA
>VGZZ01000056.1 GCA_016872285.1 SAR202 cluster bacterium
ATCCTCAACGCTATGCTCAAACATAAGACCCCTTGGCATCTTTCTCCTAAGGTGATTTATGCCTAACTCTAAAGACGGTTGCTGAGCGAAGTCCGTACTCGGACGCAGTCGAAGAATCTGGTCACACTGTAACTTGGTTCCATTTCGCTAAACGGTGCCATCCCTGACGTAGGGGCGAGGTGATCTCGCCCCTACCTCTCCATGCCCCTCCCCAGTGCTATACTCCACCTCACCGCCTCGATAGGAGGTCCCCCATGCCCCACGCTTTAATCAACGGCGTCCGCATCCACTACGAAGTCCACGGCCACGGCAAGCCCCTGGTCCTCGCCTACGGCCTCGGCGGCAATACAACCGAGTGGACGCCCCAAATTCTCGCCTTCTCCAAAAAGTACCGCCTCGTCCTGTGGGATCCCCGAGGCCACGGCCAGTCCGACAGCCCCGCCAGCCCACACCAGTACGGCAACGGCGAGTCCTCCTACGACCTCCTGGCCCTCATGGACCACCTGGAAATCCCAAAAGCCCACGTCGGCGGCCTCTCCATGGGCGCCAGCATCGCCTCCCGCTTCGCCCTCCTTCACCCCGAGCGTGTCGACGCCTTGCTCATCTTCGACTCCCACACCGCCTCCGGCCTCCCCAATACCGACGCCATGATTAGAATGCGAGAGCGCATCATCGAACTCGCCCTCACCAAGGGCATGGACGCCGTTGCCGAATACTCCATGAAAAACAACCCCAACATCAAGCACACCGCCGACACCGGCGGCTCCCAGGCCGTCGACAACCTCCGCAAAATGTACCTGTCCCTCAACCCCCTTGGCTACGCCTACAGCACCCGTTCTACCATCTACACTAACTTTGACGCCGACATCCTCAAAGGCATCAAGATGCCAACGCTGGTGCTGGCGGGCAAAGAAGACTCGGCCCTGGAGGCCTGCCGTTTAGTCCACTCCAAGATCGCGGGATCTAAACTGATCGAAATTCCCAACGCCGGCCACCTCTCCAACCTGGACCAGCCTGAAGCCTTTACCAAAGCCGTCCTGGACTTCCTCGCGGACGTCGACGCAGGAAGAAACTCTTAGCTCATCAGGCAGCCTCTTAACGGAAAACGCAGAGAGGCCGAAATCCATGGTGCTTCCCTAGGTTTCATCGATGGCGGGGGATGTGGGGGCTTCCCTTCTGGTTCCCCTTCTTCTCCTATTGCAGAGGAGAAGAAGGGGCTAGGGGATGATGAGGTGATCCTTATTTTTCTTTCCCTCTTCTCCCGTAGTCGGGAGAAGAGGGATTAAGGGTGATGAGGGCAACCCGCTTAAAACCAGGGGCGGCCTATTTAGACATACAGGATGGATTATTATTCGCAACGGCAGCCTACATTCTAGTCCAAACCGCCACCCACCTAATCAATAAACTTGAAAACTTCCATCCCGTAGAATAATCCACAAGACCTACCCTCAGCTATACGCTGTAACTAGACACGTTGATAGGGAGGTGGGGTATGACAGGCATTCTGTGGCTCGTCTTTATTGTCCTCCTCATCTTGTGGCTGGTAGGTTTCAGCGTTAACTGGGGAGCGTTCATCTGGATCCTACTGATTGCGGCGCTCATCATCTTGCTCATTAACCTGGTCGGCGGCGTCAGGACAAACCGCTGGTGGTAAAGCGCCGGCCAGCGCCTTAGTCCCCAAAACCGAGTAAACACTTCACGCCGGGGTCATTAGAGCATTATCAGCCCTTGGCGTGTCGCTGTTACCACCGCCTCTGTCCGGCTCTGGGCGCCCAGCTTCCCCATCAGCGCGTTCAGGTGGAACTTCACCGTATGCTCGCTGACCCCCAGCCGGCGCGCAATCTCCTTATTCGGCAGCCCGTCCGCCACCAGCCGCAGCACCTCCATCTCGCGAGGCGTCAGCCCCTCCGCCAGCGCCGCCTGCCCCGCCTCCGACGGCAGCCGCACCGACTCCCCAACCTCCGGGTCCAGCGCGTTCAGCCCCTGCGACAGCGCCACAATCCCCGCCGCCAGCCTTGGTCACTCCGCCGTCCGAAGCAACAGCCCCCTGGCCCCGGCGTTCCACGCCTGCGCCCCCATCTCGCCGCTGGGCAGCAGCGCCAGCACCGGCGGGTGGCCCGACTCCAGCTCTCCCAGCCTCTCCAGCGATGCCAGCGTGTCCCAACCCAGGTCCCACAGGATTACGTCCGGCCGATAGGCCTCGATGTCCGACGCCAAGTCCCCCGCACCCGCCGTCTGCCCCGCCACCGACACCCCCGCCTGCCCCGCCAGCAGCGCCGCCAGCCCACCCCTCGACAGCGGGTCCGATGCCACTATGAGCACTCGCACTGTATCCATATGTTGGATTCCATGTTAGCACCCCCTGTGATAAATTGGCCCCAAACTTTCGGTGAGGTGTCCCATGCCCTCCAAAGAGCTGCAGCAAATTTATAAACACATCGATGACCATCAGCCCGAGCACGTCCAGCGCCTTCGAGACTGGATTAAGCAGCCTAGCGTCTCCAACACCGGCGAGGGCATACCTGAGTGCGCCGAGATGACCCGCCGCTACTTCCAGGACATCGTCGGCTGCCAGAAGACGGAGGTTGTGGACGTCGGCGTCACCGAGTGGGGCGCGAAAGGCAATCCCGTCGTTTACGCCGAATACGATGCCGGCGCACCCAAGACGGTTATCCTCTACATGATGTACGACACCATGCCTATCTTCGACGTGAAGCAGTGGCGCCGCCACCCCTACGCCGCAGATATCATCGAGCAGCCGCCCTTCAAAAAAGTCGTCATTGGGCGCGGCGCGGTCAACAGCAAAGGCCCCCAGATGGCCATGATCAACTCCATGAACTCTATCCGCGCCGTCGCGGGCAAGCTGCCGGTCAATGTCTTCATCATCGCCGAGGGCGACGAGGAGCGAATGAGCATCGGCCTTCGCAAGTTCGTCCACATGCGCAAGGACCGTCTGTCCAAAGCCCAGGCCATGCTCGGTTTCGGGCGGCAGAGCGCGCGAGGCGTCGCCATTCCCCATAACGGCTCCGAGGGCTGCCTCTACATCGAACTCGAGACCTCCGGCAAACGATGGGGCAAAGGCCCCTACGACGGCCCCATCCACGGCGGCTACAAGCGCACCGTCGACAGCCCCGCCTGGCGGCATATCAAAATGCTATCGACCCTCGTCGATGACACCGGCAACAAAATCCTCGTCGATGGCTGGTACGACAACATGGAAGGCCCCACCAAGGCCGATCAGCCCCTTATCGAAGAGACTCTAAAGCTGGTAAACATGGAATCCTCGGCCAGGAACCTGCGCATCGGCGGCTTTATAGATGAGCTGGACACGCCCCGCGACATGCTCATGCAGGCCCTCTACGGCACCAGCTTTAACCTCGATGGCATCTGGGGCGGCCTCACTGAGCCCGGCACCGCTGGCTCCATCATGCCCGACAAGGTGACCTCCAAACACAACTGCCGCTACGTCCCCCACCAGGATGGCCCGGACCTGCTCAAGAAGCTGCGTCGCCATCTCGATGAGCATGGCTACTCCGACGTGGAGATTCGTGTCATCGGCGATGTGCCTTCCCTCAACGCCGACTACAACAGCGACCTCTCCAAAGCTCTCTTCCGAATGTACGAGCAGTTCGGCGTCCAGTACGAGAAGCTGCCCGGCACCGGCGTGGCCCAGATGGGGCCTTACTGGCCTGGCTACCTCTTCGGCCGCGATCCGCTAAAGCTTCAAGTCGCCATGGGCGGCCTGGGCCACGGCGGCCGCGCCCACGCCATCGACGAGTTCTTCGTCATCGAGGGCAATGACAAGGTCTACGGCCTGGCCGGCGCGGAGAAGGGCTTCGCCACCATCCTCTACAACTTCGCGGGCCTAAACTAGACCTCTGCCTTTCATGAAGGCTCCTGCCAGGTTCATCGGCGGTTCCAGTCCCTGACCAGACTCTTTCGGGGTAGGGTATATGGGGTGTCCCATCTGGTTCTCCCCCTTCGGCCTGGAAGGCGAAGGGGGAGCTAGACGCCGTCCTGAGTATGCCGAAGGAGGGGGTTGTGGTATTTCTTTATTCTTTCCCTCTTCTCAGAAAGGAGAAGAGGGCTGCAAGCTCGCCGTGGCGAGATTAAGGGGATGGTATCCCGAGTGAGAATAGGACGGCTTTTGGTGAAAGGCCACGCGGCAGGCCCGTCCAATGACCCCTCGCATCTCGCGCGCTTCTACATCCCTTTATGATTAATCAATTAAATCATTCACTTGGTACTAATGTGCCCCCGCTTTCCTCCACTTTAATAGTATTTCAGTCAAAGCTGAGGTGCATTCTATTAATAAGGCAAGGTCTTAACAAAGCTGACTAGCCTTTAGGCGATACCCATCAAACTTTAGACGCGCACTTAGTGGAGGGGCAAGAAAGGGGGAAGTATGTACATAGGCGGCGGGTTGCTTCTCATAATCGTAATCGTGGTTCTGATACTGCTGCTCACCTAGATAGCCTTCGCACAAGTCACCAAAGACGGACTGACCCCTTGCTTAGACTCGCGAGGGGTCAGAAGTCGTCTTGCGACTCCCCCGAATGCCTGATGCTAGTCTGGGCGAATAAATAAGGCCTGAAGGCTAATATGAACAAGCGCTGCTAAAGCGTCAGCTTTATATCCTTCCCGTTCAGCACCAACGTGTCGTCAAACCGCGTCCCCTTTTCTATCATCTGCCGCGCCCAGCACCCCTTCCGCGCCAGCCGCAGGATCCCCTCCACCACCTTGGCGTCGGCGCTGGACTCCACCTCAAACCGCGTCTCGATGCTCGACGCCCCGGAATCAATCGTCTCCTGCAGCACCGACCCTGTCATCGTCAGGTTGAGCTTGATCCAGCCCTTAACGCTCTTGATCTCCACTTTCTTGAACTGCGCGTACCGCGCAATCTGGGTCATCTCTCAAAACAACACGCCCCAGCCGAAATACTGCAGCGGCGTCGGCCCCAGGTCGTAGCTGCCGATGCGCGCCCCCTCGTCGCACACCACCTCCCAACGACCCGCCTTGCCCCGCTTCACCTGGTCCAGCACCACCTCCGCCGTCGCCTCCACCGACGCCAGCCGCACGGGGCCGGTGACATTCTTCATCGGGTCGTATTCAATCCCCGGCTTCGGATTCCTTATAACCATTGTCGCTCCCTCCTTATCCAGCGATGTCTATCTAACGTCCCCTATATATAAAAACAACATGCCGACTGTCATTCTGAGCGAAGTCCTTCTGTACTCGGAAGGACGCAGTCGAAGAATCTGATCGGCGTGAAATACTGCTGAGTAGTATCACAAAACAGACTGCTCAGGGAATTTCTTAGCCCCTAGACCATCTTGATTCCGCTAATACTTCTCCTTCTGCTTCATCCATCCCGAATTTATCTCCACCAGGTTCCCATCCAGGTCCTCGGTGAAAATCTGCGGCAGGTTGTCGTTGGATCCCACCCACGAGAACCCGTTAGCCTTCAGCCGCCCCTTCACTTCGTCCAGGTCGTCCACCGCGAAGGCCAGGTGCCGCCCTTCATTTCCCCGCTTCCGAGGGTTCAGGTTCCGCCCCGGGCCCGGCACCGCGCTCTCGCTGCTGATCGATATGTGTATCTCCTGCTCCGGCCCCATGCTAAACCAGATGCCTCGGCTGCCCAGCGTCGGCCTAATAATCTCCTTGAGGCCCAGGACATCGCCATAAAACTTGCGAGCCTTCTTCACGTCTGTGGCATGGAAAGCGGCGTGCTGAATCCTAGCGTTAACGACCATTGCTGCCTCCCGATATTCTTCTCTAGATTTGTGCCAAGTATAGGTATCGCCAACAAACGGCGTCAATGCGTTTGGCCCCTTGATAGCGGGTGTGAAGGGTCGGCTCTCCTCCGGCTCTCCCTCTTCTCACAGCACTGACGACGCTATTACTGTTGGTACGCTGCATGGGCGGTGTCTGTCTTCCGTCTGGTTCTCCCCCTTTCCTCACGAGGAAAGGGGGAGCTAGAGGGGGATTGGTGCAATTTTTCATTTCCCCTTCTTCCAGCAGGAAGAAGGGGACAAAGGGGATGAAGGTATCCCAATTAATGGTTGATTGGCCCTTCATACTTAACCCTTGAAGGTTACCTCCCTTGTGGCATCGACAGCTACGCTTTTGCATTGACCCCAACCTTCCTCTATCATTCACCCCACACCAAACCCAAGGAGCCCCCCCATGGCAAGACTAAATCGAGTTGTTGACCTCCTATCGCAGGGAAAACCCGCCTTCGGCGCCTGGTCCAACAACGGCAACCTGGACGACCTGGCCTTCATCACCGACGCCGGCTACGACTACGTCTTCATCGACAACGAGCACACCGGCCTGGACTTCCCCTCCCTTCGCCTTTCCCTTCAGGCCCTCCTCAGCCGCAAGCGCATCCTGGACACCAAGGGCCTCCAGGCCCACCCCACCCCCTTCGTCCGCGTCACCCCCAACTCGCGAGAGCAGAACCAGTGGGTGCTGAAGCACACTCTGGATTTAGGCACCTACGGCATCGTCATGCCCACTATGGACTCCGTCGAGGCCGCCGAGGCCGCCGTCAAGGCCTGCCGCTATCCCCAGCGCAAGGGCGCCAAGGACCTGGAGCCCAAGGGCGAGCGCGGCTGGCACCCCCACGACGTCGCTGTGCGGTACTGGGGCATCACCGTTGAGGAGTACACCGACAAGGCCGACCTCTGGCCCCTGGACCCCGACGGCGAGGTTATCCTGGTCGGCATCATCGAGACCGTGAAAGGTTGCAAGGCCCTGCCCGACATCCTCAAGCAGGTCAAGGGCATCGGCGTCATCATGGCCGGCGCCGGCGACCTGTCGGTAGACATGGGCCTGGGCGGCGCGGCGTCGGGCAAGCCCGAGGTCCAGGAAATGGTTATGCAGACCCTGGCGACGTGCAAAAAGTTTGGCGTCCCCTGCGCCACCGGCGCCCGCAGCCCCAAAGAGGTGGAGCAGCGTCTGGAGCAAGGCTTCATGATGCTCACCGACATCCCCCTCAAGTCCCCCGCCGTCATCCAGCACGGCAGGAAGATGCGGGGTGAGAAAGCTTAATCGCTTATCCCATCCCTTTTAAGGGAAGAATTAGATGGGGGAGACAATTGCTCATAGATTCGCGCCCTGCTAAACTCCACCCATGAGCACCCGCATCCTTCCTCTGTTATTGTTTGCTCTCCTACTGACCGTAGCCTTGGTCAGCGGATCAACCTTTGCAGACGACTCCCCTTCCCACGGGGCCATTTGGCAGCTCCACAACGACAAATATCTCCTCCAAGTCTTCGAGCCAAAAGCCGGCGAGAAGGCTACCAGAGACAACCGGGGCGCTGTCGTCCTCCTTGAGCGATTTGCCATTCCTGAGGGGGTGGAACTCAAGACCCAGCCTTTTGAAACACGGGAGGCGCTGGAGACCTACATCCTCACCCAGTACGTCGGCGCCATAACGCCGCCGCCACACCCGCCCGACGAGCCCCCCCCCCCCCCCCCCCCCCCCCCCCCCCCCACCCCCGCGCCCCCCCCCCCCCCCACCCAGCAGTGTGACAACGGGCGGGACGGCTCCATGGGAACAGGAGGCTCAAACTTTAGCGGCCCGCCGCGGATATTTACTGTCTTGCCCACCAGCGCCCCGGCTTTCATGCCCATCGCCATCGGCGGCTCGAATTTTGATGTGGGCGCCATTCCATACGTAAACGGCGTGCCAAGCATAAGCCTGTTCAACTTGAGCACCCAGAACCTCCCACTCATCGGTTCCATCTCGGTAGGGTTTACCATTGTGCCGCGCGCGGCCCCGGGGGGAACGGGCGATGTTGTTATCGAGTACTGTGCGCAGCGCTCCAACCCCTTCCCCTTCACAAAAAACTAGCGCGTAATCTACGGACCGCTCCTGATCGGGAGTCACGGCTGATGGCCTGTGGACTGGACGGTTGCCATTGACTATACTCGCCCTTATGCGCAAAGGTCTTCCCATCGAGAAGACAGCCGAAAGAGTAGCGTCCAGGGCTACCGTCCTTCGCGATTTACACGCAGGTCCGGCTATTCTGGTTCTTCCCAACGCGTGGGATGCAGCATCTGCCCGGGCATTCCAGAACGCGGGCTTCCCGGCCCTCGCGACCACCAGCGGCGGGGTCGCAGCCGCTATCGGTTACAAAGACCACGAGGACGCGCCGGAAAAGGAGATGATCGCCGCCGCGGCCCGGATCACCCGCGCGGTCGATATTCCGGTGAGCGTCGACTTCAAGGCCGGGTATGGCCTGCCGCCGGAACGGATTGCCCAAGAGTTGATTTTGGCAGGCGCGGCCGGATGCAACCTGGAGGACTCTGACCACCACGGCGGGAGCGGGATAGTGGACGCTGACCGCCATGCCGAGCGCCTGGCCGCCCTGAAAGCCGCGCTGTGCAAGGAAGGGGCCAATCTCGTTCTCAATGCGCGCGTGGATGTCTTCATCCGAAAGCTAGGGACGCCGGATCAACAGCTGAAGGAAGGACTGAGGCGGGCGCGGCTCTACCGTCAGGCAGGCGCAGATTGCATCTATCCCATCACCCTGGCCGACGAAGCGATGATCGCCGAGTTCACCCGTGCCGTCGGCGTCGTGAACGTAAATGTTCGCCGTGGGGGTCCGGTAACGGTCGCGCGAGCGGCAGCCCTCGGTGTGCGACGCGTCACCTACGCGACGAGCCTCTTCCGCGAGACCATGACCTTCGTCGAAGGCATTGCTGAAGAACTAAAGGCGCTGGCAGCGCCAGCACGCTAGCCGGCGCCACGGGAACGGAGAAGACATTCGTGCCAAGGATCAGGCCGTTGACCGTAAAGGAAGTAGCGCCGGAAATACGCGAAATGTTCGAGCAGGCTACGCAGCGCATGGGCGCTGTGCCGGAGAGCATGGGCATCCAGGCATACTGCCCGCCAGTCCTTGAAGCCAGCAGGGCCCTCAGCGCGGCGCCCGCGAAAAGCGGCACCCTTCCGCCCCTGGTCCGGTCCCTGGTCTGTCTGCGGGCGGCCCAGATGGCGGGCTGCCTCTTTTGAATGGACGCTGACACTGCTGGAAGCAGTGCCAACGGCGCCTCGGACGAAAAGATAGATGCCATTTCGCGCTTTCGTGCCAGTGACCTATTCACTCGCGAGGAGAGGGCGGCGCTGGCCCTGGCCGAGGGGATGACTGTGACGCCGGTCGACGTGACAGACCAGGTGTTTTCAGAAGCCCAGGCCTGCTTCACCAATGAACAGCTCGTCGAACTCGTGGCGACCATCGCCATGGAAAACTACCGCGCCCGGTTCAATCGAACGTTCCAGGTTGGGTCGCCAGGCGTCGCCGAACGCCGGCGCCCGCAGCCCCAAGGAAGTGGAAACGCGCCTTGAGCAGGGCTTCATGATACTCATCGACATCCCTTTCAAGTCCCCAGCCGTCATCCAGCACGGCAGGAAGATGAGAGGGGAGAAGGGGTAAGAAGATTCTCTAACCCTCAAATTATCTTAGTTAGGTCTAGAAGTGGTTGAACTTATAGGAGCCACTGACGAAGAATCAGGGCCGCTCTACCTAGAATGAAAGTTGATAATAGGCTCAAAGGCGGAACATCAGCACTTTTGATAAAATACTCGTAATTGTTTCTAAATACATCGCTGTTAAGTACAGTTATCATTCTTGCGTGACGAGTTTCGCGAAAGGAACTCATGTCTAAATGATTCAAAAGGTCGTCGTCTCAAATTTTAAGAGCATACGTGACCTCTCCCTCGAACTCAATGCCCTATCAGTACTAATCGGTCCAAACAACGCTGGGAAGACCAACGTCCTAGATATATTTGGGTTCCTCTCAAGATTTCTGCAAGGAAATAACCAACAGTCAGCAGATGTATTTTTCCTAGGCAACACATCTAACGAACTCACCATTGAATTGTCCGGTACAGCTCGGTCTGATCTCAAATACCGCTATTACATGTCCTTCTTCGAGCGTAATGGCGAAGTGAACAGCAATAAGGAAATTTTTGAAATCATAATCGGCTCAAGCCAACCGACTACAATTTTCAGCTCTGAATCGGCGAAGCAAAATTTACGAATGATGATCCCTGATACTTCTGGGCGACAAGATAGCTTTGAGGTTGGTCGAAATAGTCGTGAAATTGGGCTAAAGAGAGCAGCAGAGATAGCACATGATCGGCTTCGGCAAACTGGCAAAAATACTGTGCCAGGGCATCCTGTCCTGATGAGTCTAAGCTTAGCCTATCAAGCCATTGCTGGTTACTGTAGATACAATCTTGAACCTTCAAGAATGAGAGCATCGCTACAAGTCAACGAGCAATTATCCCCAGGTGACCTTGGCCAGAATTTGGCGCAAGTTCTTCATACCCTTCATTCTAAATATAGACGCCAATCTTTTGATATCATCGAGGATCAACTTAAATCCATTTCCCCTGGTATCACTGAACTTGTGTCTGACCTTCGTGGGAATATGACGTCAATTGCTATCAGAGAGACTCACTCAGAGAATCTTATACCAAGCGCATCAATGCCAGACGGTATATTGAAACTCATTGGGCTCCTTGTAATTCTTAATTTGCCAAACAAGCGTCCATTGATTTCTATCGAGGAGCCAGAGAACTACATTCACCCGTATGCACAAAATGCAGTGGCAGGCCTAATCAAGGCTTACGCTGAGGAATATCAATTGGCAATAACTACACATTCCCCAACCTTCCTAAGTAACTTTGATTTATCGGATATTCTCGTGGTAGGGAAAATTGACGGCGAGACCAAGGCGAAACGGCCATCGAACACCGAGGGATTAAAGAAATTATTAGCAGAGGTTGGGATGGATATTGGAACGGCTTGGTACGCTGGCCACTTAGAGGAAAATCAGTAAGCCTAATGATTCACCTCTTCTTAGAGGACTCAAAGGGCCAACCTACTTTCGAGACTCTAGTTGGTAGAATCACCAATAAGAAATTTAAGTACATTCGATTAAAAGGCGGCGAAATTCTAAATGCTAAGTCGGTGATAGCACATATTAAGGTCTCTCGTCCAATGCGAGATGATTCTGTATTGGCCCTCGCTGATAAGGATTGCCAGAAAGAGCGGTATAGGCAGGTTAAGGAGATAGAGAGACAAGTTTCAGAAGTTTTCCCGGATTTGAGCTTCCAATACATAATCGCAGTGGAAGAGACTGAGTCCTGGTTATCAGCCGATACTAACGCCCTTGAGACGTTACTAAAACCAAGTCGACCACTGCAAAAATCTCCACAGGGTGAATGCCACGACCCTAAAGAGTACCTCAAGAACATCTATAGAGCCCATGCAAAGCGTCCGTATGTCCCCACGATTGAAAATCCACGAATTGCAAATCAGATAGATCTTAGAATTGTTCGCTCTCTTAACCGAAGCTTCGACGATTTCTGTAAAGCAATTTCTTAAATGTCCTGCTATACTCCCCATAACCCTCCTCGGAGGTGACCTCATGTACGATCTGCTTATCAAAAACGGCACCGTTATAGACCCCTCCCAAAACCTCCACAAAAAGCTAGACCTCGCCGTCAGCGACGGCGTCATCGCCGCCACTGCCCCTTCCATCCCCAAGGCCCAAGCCGCCCAGGTCATCGACGCCTCCGGCAAAATCGTTGCCCCCGGCCTCATCGACCTCCACGTCCACATCTACCACCCCGGCCGCAACCGCAACCACCCGGACATCGCCGGCGTCCGCTCCGGCGTAGTCACCATGGTCGACGCCGGCGGCCCCGGCTCCGCCAACTTCAAGGACTTCTGTGAATTTGTCCTCCCTCAGGCCGAGACCAAGACCTACTCCTTCCTCAGCATCTTCCGAGACCGCTCCAACCGCGTCCCGCCCAAAGAGGAGGAGATGGATATCGAAGGCACCGTCAAAATCGCCCAGGAGAACCCCTGGCTGGTCAAAGGCATCAAGGTCATCGTCGCGCCGCGCACCGTCCAGGCCCTGGGCCTCAAGCACGTCGTCGCCTCCAAGAAGGCCGCGCGAGAGGCCGGCATCAAGCTGATGATGCACGTCGGCGACATCGGCCCCCGCAACCAGACTCCCACGCCCCCTGAAATCGTAGCCGAGGCCCTCGATATGCTCGACCCCGGCGACATGGTCACCCACATCTTCACCCCCCTGACCGGCGCCGCCCTGGACCGCTACGGCCACGTCCTCCCTCAGCTCCTCGACGCCCAGGAACGAGGCGTATTTGTCGACACCGCCTTCGGCGACTTTAACTTCGGCTGGCTACGCGCCGACACCGTCCTCGCCCAGGGCGTCCGCCCCGACACCATCGCCACCGACATCGAAATCCACGCCGGCGACGGCATGCGTCGCCTCTCCGACCGCGGCCTGCTCGAATACGCCTCCTATTTCTTCTCCCTGGGCTTCTCCATCGACGACATTATCCGAATGACCACCGCCGCCCCCGCGCGATATCTCGGCATCGAAGACCGCGCTGGCAGCTTGGCCCAGGGCCGCCCCGCTGACGTGTCTATCATCGACAGCGTCGAGGGCCGCTGGCTTATGAAAGACGCCGCCGGCAGCCAGCGCATCGGCGACAAAGCCCTCGTGCCCGTGGTCACCGTCCGCAGCGGCAAGGTCATCAAGCCCGGCGAGGCTCCCCACCCCTGGGGCTGGACCCCCGCCGCCGCCGACGCATCTACAGTCGTAAGTGACAACTAGCTAATTTTGAGCCATCCCCCCTCTTTCCTCTCCCTTGATGGGAGAGGATAAAAGGTGAGGGTGAAACACTAGAGGCACGATTCTTTATCAGTTCCACCTGCCACAAAGGGTGGGCGGGGCGTTCCATCCACTTCTTTCCTCCCTCCCCAGCCGCTATCATTCCTCCAATATCCCTGGAGGCCTCTCCCTATCCCTAAATTCCTCGCCGTCCCCCGACCCGTCCTCCTCGCCACCGCCGTCGTGGCCGCCGTCATCATGGGCGACTCCATGCTCTACAACGTCCTTCCCGCCAACGTCGACGACTTCGACGTCTCCCTCGCCCTCGTCGGCGTCCTCCTCAGCGCCAACCGGTTCGTCCGCCTCCTCTCCAACCCCCTCGCCGCCTGGGCCGTCCAGCGATTCGGCCTCTCGAAGCCCCTGGCCCTCAGCGCCGCCCTGGCCGTCGCTACCACCGTCATGCTCGGCGTCGCCAAAGGCTTTGCTCTCCTCCTTGTCGCCCGACTCCTCTGGGGCGTCTGCTACTCCTTCCTCCGACTCACCGGCGTCCTCGTCGCCCTTGAGGAAAGCGCCGGAGGTGGTCGGGGTCGGCTCCTGGGCTTCTTCAACGGCGGCCAGCGGTTCGGCAGCCTCATCGGCGTCCTCCTGGGCGGCATCCTCTTCGACGTCTTTGGCCGCGCCGCCAGCTTCCTCACCATCGCCGCCCTGGGCTTCGTCGGCATTCCCGCCGCCCTAGCCCTCAAGCCCGCCAGCGCCGCCTCTCATACTACTTCCAAGCCCCCCGGGCCCTCGCAGCCCACCTCCCGCAAATCGAGGCTCTGGGACCTGGCCTTAGGCGTCAGTCCCAGTCAGCCCAAGCCCCTGCGCCAGCGTCTCCTCGCCTGCAACTTCTCGGTCTTCGCCCTCAATTTCGTCATCGCCGGCGGCATGGTCTCCACCCTCGGCTACTACCTGGACCAGCGGCTCGGCGAAGGCCCGGCCATCGCCGGCGTTGTCCTCGGCGTCGCCACCATCAACGGCCTCCTCCAGGCCGCCCGGTGGCTTGCCGACGTCGGCAGCGTCTATTGGGGCCACATCGCCGACAGCATTGGCCTCGAAAAAGCCGCCATCGCCACCATGCCCATCTCCATCGCCGCCCTCATCCTCCTCGCCCTAGACGCTCCCCTCGGCCTGGCCCTTCCCTGGTTGGTCCTATCCACCGTGCTTCTGGCCGCCGCCGTCACCGCCCTCACTGCCATCGCGGGTGGCATCGCCACACCCCGGGAACGACCCCAGGCCCTGGCCCGCTTCGCTACCTGGCAGGACACCGGCGCTGCCTTCGGCCCCCTCCTCGCCTTCGCCCTCATCTCCCGCCTCTCCCTCGACTGGGTCTACTTGAGCGGCGCCGCCATCCTCGCCGTCGCCATGATAGCTTTTGTCCTCGCCTTTAGGCCGAAGGTAGCCACCAGCGCCGCCGAGTCCTAGACTATCCTTATGAACACCCTCACCCCCGCCTTCGACCTCCTCCCCCGCCTCCAGCGCGACCTGTCGAAACGGCGCCTCGCCGTCTTCCTCGACTACGACGGCACTATCTCCCCCATCGTCTCCCGCCCCGAACTCGGCACCCTCCCCGGCGATACCCGCCACGTCATTGACCGCCTCGCCCAACGGCACCCCACCGCCATCGTCAGCGGACGGCCCAAATGGCAGCTTCAGGACTTCGTTAAACTCGACAACGTCTACTACTCCGGCAGCCACGGCATGGAGATCGCCGGCCCCGCTGGCTCCGGCATCGAAAAGACCATCGCCGCCCAATACCTCCCCGACCTTCGCCGCGCCTACCAGGCCCTCGCCCAGGCCGTCCGCCCCATTCCCGGCGTCTTTCCCGAGGATGCCAAATACACCGTCGCCGTCCACTTCCGCCTTGCCGACCCCCAACGCGAACCTGAAATCGAGCGTATCGTCGACAACATCCTGCTCCAGATCCCCTCGCTGCGTAAGCTCCACGGCAAGAAAATCTTCGTCCTCCGTCCCGACATCGATTGGCACAAAGGCAGCGCCGTCGCCTGGCTTGTAAACGCCATGGGCCTTGATAGTATCGGCCTCCCCATATACATCGGCGACGATGTGACTGACGAGGACGCCTTCAAAGCCGTGGCCGACCAAGGCGTCGGCATCCTCGTCGCCGAAACCCCACGCCCCACCGCCGCCTCCCACCTCCTCCGCGATACCAATGAAGTTAAAGCCTTCCTGGAGAAACTCACCGCTCTTCATCTTTCCCAGTGACATCTGCCTGTTGCCTTAAGCCTCCTACTTCCCCTATCCTCTCCCCATGCCTACAAGCCACGACCTTTATTCCATTGCCGCTACTACTATTTTGTAGGGGCGACGTTTCGTCGCCCTTCTCTGCTCCCCACACCCTTGAGAAACGAAGAAAACGAATCCACGCCTGGTCCGTGCCTAAAAACCGATTCGTTTTTGAAAAATCTCAAACCGAATCGGTAGTCCAGGGGCAGTCCTTCCTACACCCAGCCCCATCCCCACCCCTCCTTGACTTCCCTCCCTCCCTAATCCTATCCTCCCATCAACGCTCCA
>VGZZ01000057.1 GCA_016872285.1 SAR202 cluster bacterium
GACCCGCTGTCGGTTGTGATGCTGGGGCTGGTGACCTTTGTGGCCCTGATGGTGCAGATCTACTCGCTGTCTTATATGAAGGGCGAGCCGCGATTCGGGTGGTATTACGCAGCCCAAGCGTTGTTTGCGGCGTCAATGCTGACGCTGGTGCTGGCGGACAACTTCCTGCTGCTGTACATCGCATGGGAACTGGTGGGGCTTTGCTCCTTCCTGCTCATCGGCTTCTGGTACGAGCGGCGCTCCGCGGCCGAGGCTGCGAAGAAGGCCTTCATAACGACGCGGCTTGCCGACGTAGCGCTGCTGGTGGGCATTCTGCTGCTGTTCCGCGAGGTGGGTACCTTTAGCATGGAGGAGACCTTCCACCAGGCCGACCTGTTGATATCGGGCGCGCCCAGCGCCCTATCCAGCGGCGAGGCGATGGCGGCGGCGCTGCTGCTATTTGTGGGGGCTATGGGCAAAAGCGCCCAATTCCCCTTCCACGTGTGGCTCCCCGACGCCATGGAAGGCCCAACCCCTGTCAGCGCCCTTATCCATGCCGCGACGATGGTGGTGGCAGGCGTTTATCTTGTAGCGCGATGCTTTGTTATCTTCGAGGCGGCGCCGGACTCGCTGGTAGTGGTGTCGAGCATTGGGCTGATTACCGCCCTGGTCGCGGCGACGCTGGCGCTGTCGCAGACGGACCTGAAGCGCATCCTGGCATATTCGACCGTGAGTCACCTGGGGCTGATGATGCTGTCGCTAGGGGCCTTTGGCTACACCGCCGCCATATTCCACCTCCTGGCGCACGGATTTTCCAAAGCGCTGGTGTTTTTGGGGGCGGGGAGCGTAATGCACGGGGCCAACCAGACGGACATCAGGAACATGGGCGGACTGAGAAAGGTGATGCCGCTGACAGCCCTCACCTTTGGCATCGGCGCACTGTCGCTGGCGGGAATACCGGTGTTCGCGGGGTTCTGGAGCAAGGACGAGATACTGATTGCAGTGAAAGACCATCGCAACGCGTTATTTCTGGCGCTGGCGCTGGTGGCGGTGTTCCTGAGCGCGCTGTATATGGCGAGGGCCTACTTCGTCGCCTTCCTGGGCGATTTGAAGAAGGAGAACGAGCACGCCCACGAGGCTACCCTGCCCATGGCGCTGCCTCTGGTTTTGCTGGCGGCGCTGGCGGCGACCTTTGGGTTCATGGCTTTTGAGTGGACCAGCGATTACCAGGGCTTCGGCTCTTTCCTGTTCCTGGACGAGCCCCACGGTTTCGAGTTCGATATCGAGCTTGGCATCAACTCCATCGCCATATCGCTGGCGGCGGTCTGGCTGGTGTGGAGGATTTTCGGGCAGCGGAAGATTTCGCTGGAGCCTTTCAGGCAGCGGTTCAAGCCGGTGGTGACGCTGGTGGAACGCAAATACTACCTGGACGATATCTACCAGTGGACGGTGGACAGAGTGGTGCTGGTGTTCTCGCGATTTATTGCGCTCTTCGACCGGGTGTTTGTGAACGACGTTGGAGTCAACGGGCCGGCGGACTCGGTGAAGAAGTCTGGGGTGTCGCTGCGGCGGCACGTAACAGGGCGGGTGTATAACTACGCGCTGGTCATGACCCTGGGTGCCATAGCCATCGCGATAGCCTGGTGGGCCGTGGCGGTGAACAACTAGCCGTGGACGATTTCAAGGGCATTGCGCTGCTGCTGACAATTCTGCTGCCCTTTGGCGGCGGCGCGCTATTGGCTTTCTTCCCTCGAAACCAGGCGACGGCGATAAAGCTGTTCTCCGCCCTTTTAGGCGCGGCGACGTTGGGGCTAGTTATCTTCATTTTTGCCACCTATGACTACGACGCCGGCGGCTATCAGTTCACTCGAAGCTACAAGTGGCTGGAGGAGCCGCTGAACATTTCCTTCAGCCTGGGCATCGACGGCATATCGGCGCCCATGGTGCTGCTGACAGGCATCGTAATGCTGGCGGGGGTGCTGGTGTCGTGGAATGTGGGGCGTCGCACCAAAGACTTCTTTGTGCTGTTCATGTTCCTGGTGGCGGGGGTGTTTGGGACTTTTGTGGTGCGGGACCTGTTCTTCCTGTTCTTCTTCTACGAGCTGGCGGTGCTGCCGATGTTCCCGCTTATCGGCATCTGGGGGAGCAGCACGGACTTTGGCAGCTTTATCCGCACCAAAGAGTACAGCGCGATGAAACTGACGCTGTATCTGGTAGCGGGGAGCGTGCTGGTTTGGGTGGGCATCATCGCTATTTATGTGGTCGCAAAGGACTTTGGCACAGCGACGTTCTCGTTGGAGACGTTGAGCCAGGTGTCGCAGGACGGGGCCTTCAGCCAGGACTTCCAGCGGCTGTTCTTCCCCTTCTTCATGGTCGGCTTCGGGGTGTTGGCGGGGCTGTGGCCTTTCCACACCTGGTCGCCGGACGGCCACGTGGCGGCGCCGACAGCGGTGAGTATGATTCACGCCGGCGTGCTGATGAAGCTGGGAGCCTACGGCATCATTCGAGTCGGCATGACACTGCTGCCGCAGGGGGCTGAGGACTGGATGCCGGTGCTGATTGGGCTAGGGTCGGTGAACGTGCTGTATGGGGCGTTCTCGGCCATGGCGCAGCGGGACTTGAAGTACGTCGTCGGCTACTCCAGCGTGAGCCACATGGGGCTGGTGCTGATGGGCATGGCGACGCTGCACCCGCTGGGACTGGGCGGCGCGGTGCTGCAGATGTTCTCGCACGGCGTTATGACGGCCCTATTCTTTGCTACAGTGGGCATTATTTACGAACGGACACACACACGCGACATCACGCAGATGGGCGGACTGGCGCGGAAGATGGGGATAGCGGTGAGCCTCTTCGCGGTGGCGGGCCTGGCCTCGCTGGGGCTGCCTGGGCTGAGCGGGTTTGTGGCGGAGCTGCTGGTGTTCCTGGGGGTGTTCAGGGAGTACTGGCCGCTGGCGGTGGTGGGGGTGGCGGGCGCGGCCATAACGGCGGTATATATCCTGCGATTGTTGTCTAGGGCGTTCTTCGGACCCATGGACCCGAAGTGGGAGAATTTAACTGACGCAAAGCCGCTGGAGACGGTGGCGGCGGGGATGCTGGCGCTATCCATACTGTTTGTGGGCGTGTGGCCGATGCCGCTGATGAACGTGATTAACGTGGGTGTGGCGGAGCTGCTGACGAGGTTCCCGGGGTAATGGATACGAAAATGGGAAAGCCCCGCTCCACCCCTCGACCCCCCTCTCTAACTCTCCCCCTCAAGGGGGGAGAGGACCTGAAGGGGCCTACACCACAGCCTGATGGCGTTGGAGTGCAACCGTTATCCAAGCAAGCCAAGGAACGCCTTCGACTGAATCGTGGGCAGATAGATGACAACCTGTCTGCCTATAAGCCTGTCACGGGCGGTCTCCTTCCTTCCCCCCTTGAGGGGGAAGGCCAGGATAGGGGGTCAAAGCTTCCGTCCAAAGCCTCGAAGGGATATGACAGACTAACAGGCGGCAAGGCCAAGCATTTAAGGAGAAACCTTACGGACGCAGAAAGAGCTTTATGGCGACGTCTGCGCTTTAAGGCTGTGGAGGGATACAAGTTCCGCCGTCAACAACCTATAGGGGCCTACATTTGCGATTTTGTCTGCCTTGAGAAGAGGCTGGTGATTGAGCTGGACGGCGGACAGCATTCCTGGAGTGTCCGGCATGACACTGAAAGGGACGCCTGGCTGAACGCGCTTGGGTACAAAGTTCTAAGGTTTTGGAACGCGGATGTTCTGAAGAACCCTGATGGTGTTTTGGAAATCATATACGGTGCGTTAAGAGAACCCCCCTCTTCTGTTCTCCCCCTCAAGGGGGGAGAAGGTGAGACCAGCCGACGTAGACGTCAACCTCTAAAAGGCTCCTCGATCACAGAGGCTAGCGGGAACAGACAGGTGCGGGATGACTGAGAACCTGCACCTGCTCCTCCCCGAGTTCCTGCTGGCGGCGCTGGCGGTGGCGGTGCTGATGGTGGACGCGTTCCTATCGGAGCGGTGGAAGGGGTTGCTGCCGTGGCTGAGCGTGGCGGGGCTGGGCGGCTTGCTGGCCCTGGCGCTGTGGCTGCTGTGGGGCGAGGACCAATCCTTGTACGGCGGGCTAGTGGAGGCGGACGCCTATTCACTGTTCTTCAAGGTTATGTTTATGGCGCTGGGCGTGGTGGTATGCCTGGGGTCGGCGGACTATGTGAAGAAGCACTTTCGAGGCCAGGGCGAATTCTACTCGATAGTCATAATTGCTGTGCTGGGCATGATGGTCATGGCGTCGGCGGCGGAGCTACTGACGGCCTACATCGCGCTTGAGCTGATGACGTTTTGTTTTTATATCCTGGTGGCCTTCGCCCGCCACGACCGCAAGTCCAACGAGGCCGGCGTTAAATACATACTCATCGGCGCCTTCTCGTCGGCGATCCTGCTGTACGGCGTCAGCCTTCTCTACGGCGCGGTGGGGACGACTCGGTATGGTGAGATAGAGACCGCCATTGCTGGCGCGATGCGGGATGCGGGGTCAGTGACGCCGACGCTATGGGTGGGGCTGGCGCTGATACTGGTGGGGCTGGGGTTCAAGGTGGCGGCGGCGCCTTTCCACATGTGGGCGCCGGACACCTATGAAGGCGCGCCGCTACCGGTGACGGCCTTCCTGTCCGTGGGGTCCAAGGTGGCGGCCTTTGCGCTGATACTGCGGCTTTTTGCCGAGGCCTTCGCGCCATCCATCGACCAATGGCGGCCCATTGTGGCCGGGCTGGCGGCGGCAACTATGACCATCGGCAATCTGGTAGCCATCGCGCAGACCAACTACAAGCGGCTGCTGGCGTATTCGAGCATTGGACACGTGGGGTTCATGCTGACAGGCATCGCGGCGCTGTCGTTGATTGGCACACAGGGGTTGATTCTGTACATGGTGGGGTACGCGGTGACGAGCATGGCGGTATTCGTGGCTCTTATCGCCTTCTTCAACATGACGGGCCGAGAGGACATCTACGACCTGGGCGGGCTGGCGGACAGCCACCCGTTCATCGCGGCGTCGATAGCCATTGGACTGTTCTCGCTGGCGGGGCTGCCATTCTTTGCCGGCTTCACGATGAAGTTCTATCTGTTCACGGCGGTGGGGGACGAGGGGTTATTGTGGCTGGCGGGGCTGGCTATCTTTAACAGCCTCATATCGCTCTACTACTACCTGATGGTGGTGCGGCAGATGTATATAGAGCCGCCGCCGGCGTGGGCGGCTTCTGAGGCGGCGGTGGCGGTGGAGGGCGGCCGCCGTGGTGGTAGGGGGGCGAGGGCGACGGCGGTGGAGGAGAGGCGTGGGAGCAGGGCGGGGCAGGCGGTGGCGGTAGTGAAGCCGATCCGCCCAGGCGGACTGATTACAGGGGTGCTAGCGCTGCTGACGCTGGGGACGATATTTATAGGGGTGTACCCGTTCCAGCTTGTGGAGGCGGTTAAGGCGGCGAGCCGGGCGCTGTTTGCGGGGGGGTAGAGGAAGGTAGCCCCCTCCCTTCCCCACTGAGCGGGGGAAGGGAAGAGAGGGTAGTGGCAGGTGGATCGAATTTTCGCCTCGTGCTAGTAGGGCTTTACCCCTCACCTTAATCCTCTCCCACAAGGGGAGAGGAAAGTAGAATTGCTATATGATACCCAGATGCAGCGGGACAGTACAAGATTGACTCAGATCCCATCTTTTGCTCCCATGAAACGGCGATTAAAAGCCGTAGCAAGCGCTCCACCCAAAAATATGATCGGAATCTGTGGTATCACCATAAAGGTAATGACCGGAAAAGCCTTACGAAGCGATACGTCATCCCATATAGTCGCAACAATTACCACCCAAATAAGGTTTAGGGCTGCCCATGGAAGACCAGAGAACTTAAAAGGCATGAACATCAACTTTGCATTAAGCAATAAGACCCCAAAACCCAGAAAGTTGAAAAGCATAATTAAGATGAACGGTAACAAAGTATAACTCGCCTGTATCTCGGAATATTTCTTTGTCAGTACATCTCAAACATCCTCTGTATCTCTTCCACGTCTTTAGTCCTCGTAAGGGCCAGCATTAATAACGCGACGGCTTTTTGAGGGATGAGGTTGTCGGCGGCGACGAGGGTGCGCTCGATGTAGCCTTTGAGGCGGATAACGCGGCCCGAGCCGCCTCGAGTGGCCACCACTACCACCACGCCTTTGCTTCGTGCGTAGTCGATGGCCTCGGCGACGCCGGGAGGGCCATCGCCAGCGCCCGCGCCCGCCCAGACAATGCCTTCGGCGCCGTCGTCGGCGGCCAGGCGAATGAGGCGTCCGTCGGAGCCGGGGGCGCAGAAGACTAGCTCGACGCGAGGGATGCGGTCGATTTTATCGGGGTCGAACTCGGTCTGGTGGGTGTGCTTCTTGGTGGGGGAGCGGTAGTAGACGATGCGCAGGTCGGAGTCACAGTAGCCGAGGAGGCCGATCTCGCGGGAGGCGAAGGTGTCGATACGATAGGAGTCCTGCTTGGTGACCTCTCGCGCGGCCTGGATAGTGTCGTTGAGGACTAGCAGGCAACCCTTATTGCGGGACTCGGGGCTGGCGGCTACCAGGGTGGCGCAGAGGAGGTTGTTGTCGGCGTCGGTGCCCATGGCGGAGGGCGGGCGCATGGCGCCGGTTATGACCACAGGCTTGTCGCTTTTGACCAGGAGGTTCAGGAAGTAGGCGGTCTCCTCCATGATGGCGGTGCCGTGAGTGACAACGACCCCGGCCGTGTCGGGCTGGTCACGGAAGATCTGGTTGATGCGCCGCGCGACTTTGAGGGAGTCCATGGGGCTGGGGAAACCCTTGGTGTCGTACTGCTCGGTCTTGATCTGGGCGAAGTCCTTAAGCTCCGGTACGCGGTCCACTATTTGCTGGATGGTCAGCCTCGGCCCGCCGCCGTAGCCGGCGAAGACCAGGCGGGGTGAGCCGGTGGAGGCGATGGTGCCGCCCATGCCGACGTAGTGGATGAGGGGGGGGTCCGACTTGTCGGACTGCCCCGATTGATGGGCGGTCGTGGGGCAGTTTGCGGGAGGTCATGGGGCTTTGCTCCTGAAGTTGTGTTGAAATCGTGGGGGATTATAGCGGACGCGGGGCCGCATGGCTCGTCTTTTCACGCTGGCGGCTAACGTAACTAGGGCTGTCGAGTCTCTTCACCACCCCATTTGCACAGGCCCAAACGCTTTGCGCCTAGTGCATACGGACTAGAGTTGGTTACAACCTATGGTGGTCACAAAGCCGCCGCGCGCGCGTATCTTCCGTTGGGGGCTTCCTTGCGTTGAAAAGAGAACTGATATTAATAGCTATAGTTTTGCTGGCGATTGCCGGCGCGACCCGGACCATTATGGCCCTGGGCTTGGGGCCGGAGGAAGCCCTATTAGCGTCGACAGAACCCACACCGACCCCAACGGACGGCGTAACAGCCTCCGCGACGCCAACGGTATCGTCCCCGAACGCGTCGAGGCCCCGGCCCACATCTACGCCCACGCGAAGGCCCACGTCCACGCCTACTCCCACTCGAAGGGCTACACCTACGCCGACACGAAGGGTAACAGCGACGGCAGGGGCAACGCCTAAAAATACGCCTACCAATACGCCGGTTATAGTCGCCGGCGCAACGCCGACCATCGCGCCCGCCGGGACGCCTACGCCAGTACCTCCGCCCACGCCAACAGTGGCTGCCGCCGCTACGCCAACAGCCACTACCCCGCCGTCAGCCACAGCGACACCAACGCCCATTCCGACCTCTACACCAACCCCGGTCCCTCCCGCGCCCACATCTACCCCGACTTCACCACCTCCCGCTACGGCTACGCCTACACCTATCCCTGCTTCCACTCCTACTCCCACGCCTGTTCCTGCACCTACACCCACATCTGCCCCTGTCCCTACTTCCACGCCCACTCCAACACCCACGGCTACTCCCGTCCCGCCCACGGCGACGCCTACGCCCATACCGACACCGACTCCAACGCCGGTGCCGCCGACTCCAACCCCAACCCCGGTGCCTCCCACACCCACACCTACGGCCACACCTACCCCTACGCCAACACCCACTCCGACCCCAACCCCAACTCCGGAGCCGACACCGACGCCTACGCCCGAGCCTGCACCCACGCCCACTCCGGAGCCAACTCCAACTCCCACACCGGAACCAACGCCCACGCCTACTCCTGAGCCTACACCGATGCCAACTGATCCGCCGCCGCCCGAACCACCGCCATCCCCGTAGCCTTTAGGCCAAAACGAGCGGAGAAGGACATAGTAGTCGGCCGCACAATGGATGAAGACAAGCAAAGGATGGTATTAACACAGAGGTAATTTATATGTCTCGGATATGACTCAGTACGCTTTTTTGGCGCTGCCGCCCACGCCTAATGTATCAAGACTAGGTTCAGTCGCAACCTTTGGCGGTCTCAAGAACAGCCTCCCATCTTATGTTCTCTGGACAAGGTCTCCGAATTGAAAAAGGAATTCATATTTATCGGTGTGGTAGTGGTGGGAATAGCCATCCTGACTCGGGCCCTGCTGGCGCTGGGGTCGGCGCCGGCCAACAGCACCTTCCAGCCACCTGAGCCGACGCCAACCCCCACGGCTACCGCGCAGGCGCTGGCGACTCCATCGGCCACGTCGACGCTGACACCCACGTCGAGAGCCGCAGTGACGCCATCGCCAACGGCTACCAGGCCGCCGACTATCTTCTTCCCAACGGTGCCGCCGACTCCCACGTTTACTCCCGCCAGCACGCCGACTGGCACACCGACCAACACGCCTAGTCCGACGCCTACGCGAACGCCGACCCGGACACCTACGCCGACGCGTCCACCGACGCCTACTTTCACACCCAGCCCTACAGCAACTCCCATCCCGCCTCCCACGGCAACACCCACGCCGGTCCCGACGCCAACTCCACCACCGCCAACACCTACGCCGACAAAGCCGCCGCCTACACCGACACCCACACTCATCCCGACGCCAATTCTACCGACGCCTACCTCGCCGCCACCTACGCCCACGCCCACCCAAGCGCCGACACCTACACCCACTACGTCACCGACCCCCACACCAACAGCTACGGCCACCCCAACACCAACAGCCACTGCGGTCCCTACGCCAATACCAACGCCTACATCCACTCCTACACCTACGCCCACACAGACTCCATTACCTACATTCCCATTCCCTCCGCCTAACAACGATTAATATTCATCAGGCCGTGACTAACACGCCAAATTAAAGACGGGTGAGGTTTGGGCTACCCTTTGCTATACTGCCCCTATGCCTAATTCAACAAACAATCGACCATTGATTATTTCCGTAATAGGTGGGGCCACTCCGCCAGCCAAGGCCTTGCGGCAGGCGGAAGAGGTGGGGCGGGAGCTGGCAAAGCGGGGCGCGGCGGTGGCCTGCGGCGGGCTTATGGGGGTCATGGAGGCGGTGTGCAAGGGGGCCAAGAGCGCAGGCGGGCTGACCATTGGTATTCTGCCGGGCGACGACCATAACGAGGCCAACCAGTATGTGGACATACCTGTCTGCACAGGGATGAGTTACGCGCGGAACGTCCTGGTGGTGAAAACGGGCCGGGCGGTCATCGCCATCGACGGGGCGTACGGGACAATGTCGGAGATAGCCCACGCGCTGGGAGAGGGCATACCGGTCATCGGCCTGGACACGTGGGTCTTTACGATCAACGGGACGCAGGACGCGGGGATAGTCGTCGCCAAGGACCCGGTGGACGCGGTGGAGAAGGCGATAGCGGCGGCCAAGTCGCGGAACACATCGGAAAGGCGGGTCAGGGCGCTGTGACGGCCACTATTAAGGAGGTGCGCGCTCGGGAGATTCTGGACTCCAGGGGCAACCCGACAGTAGAGGCCACCATTGTCTTGAGCGATGGCGCGTGGGGCCGGGCGGCGGTCCCCTCGGGGGCCAGCGCCGGCAGCCACGAGGCCTTGGAGCTGCGGGACGGGGACTCGAAACGGTTTGGCGGCAAGGGCGTGCTGAAGGCTATCGATAACGTGGAGAAGATTCTGGGACCCTCGGTAAAGGGCATGTCGCCGATGGATCAGGACAAGGTTGACGCGCGGCTTATCGAGATCGACGGGGCGCCTAACAAGTCCAAGCTGGGGGCCAACGCGGTGCTGGCGGTGTCCCTGGCGGCGGCCCATGCGGCGTCGGCGTCGAAGAAAACGCCTTTGTACCGACACCTGGCTATCGGCGAAAAGTTCACGCTTCCAGTGCCTATGTTCAACATCCTCAACGGCGGCGTCCACGCCCAGGACTCCACGGACATCCAGGAGTTCATGGTGATACCGGCGGGGCTGCCGACCTTTCGAGAGGCCTTGCGGGCGGGGTCGGAGATTTATCAGTCGCTGAAGGGACTGATAGGGCAGAAGGGCTTCAGCGCCAACGTGGGGGACGAAGGGGGCTTCGCTCCGTCGGTGCCGTCCAATCGCGCGGCGCTGGAGCTGGTGCTGGGGGCCATAGAGAAGGCGGGGTATACGCCCGGGCGAGAAGTGCACATCGCGCTGGACGTGGCGGCCACGGAGCTGGAGGCGGAGGGCCGGTACCGGCTGAAGCGAGACAACATCACGCTGGGTGCGGGGCATTTAATCGATTTCTACAAGAACTGGGCGCGGGAGTTCCATATCATCAGCATCGAGGACGGACTGGGCGAGGATGACTGGGAGGGCTGGCAGCTGCTGTCGAAACAGATGGGGCGGCAGGTGCAGCTGGTGGGCGACGATTTGTACACCACCAACACGGAACGCCTGGCTAAAGGCATCGAGACTAAGGCCAGCAACTCCATACTGCTGAAGGTTAACCAGATAGGGACGCTGACGGAGACCCGCCAGGCCTTCGAGATGGCGCGCCGCGCGGGATGGGGGACGGTTATCAGCCATCGTTCCGGGGAGACAGAGGATACGACCATTGCAGACCTGGCGGTGGCGTGGAGCGCGGGGCAGATAAAGGCGGGGGCGCCGTGCCGCAGCGAACGTGTAGCAAAGTATAACCGGCTGCTGCGCATTGAAGAGGATCTGGGGGAGAGGGCAAGGTACGCGGGGATGGAGGCGTTTGGGCACGTGAGGAAAGGCTAGAGCAGAATATGATTCTAGATCACCTGACACAATCAGAACGCAACCTGGCGGCTGCTAAAATGATGTCAAAAGAGGGCTTCTACTCACAGGCCTCCTTTGGGGCTCAGCAGGCGGCTTCTGAGTCCCTATTTGCTTTGTGGTATCACCTAAAAGAATCTAATGCAGAAGTTGCAGCGCGTTACAACAGTCCCCTGAAATTCGATGAGCTTGCAAAATTAGTCCCTTCATTACAAAAATACATGGAAACCTATAAGATTTTAGATAGCTATTACATATCAGCCCGATACCCGCCTCCTGAGGGAGATAAGGTCCCATACGAGTATTTCGACACAAGATTGGCAGAGGAAGCGATCGGCTGGGCCAAGCAGATCAGCGACGAAGTTAGGCATTTCATAAACGCTTAGAGAAGGAGTACCCCATGCCATTAAAAGTAGGCATCAACGGATTCGGGAGAATTGGACGGCAGGTATTGCGCGCCACCATGGAGCGGCAGTCCAGGAAGGTGGAGGTGGTGGCTATCAACGACCTGGCGGAGGCCAAGGCCAACGCTCACCTCTTTAAGTACGACAGCAACTACGGCGTTTATCCTCGCGAGGTCAAGGCGGTCAACGGCTCGCTGATGGTGGACGGCCATTCGATAAAGGTATTCCAGGAGCGGGATCCGGGGCGCATACCGTGGTCGGAGGTGGGGGCAGACGTGGTCATCGAGTCCACGGGACGTTTCACCGACGCGGCCAAGGCGGGGGGGCATCTGCAGGGCGGGGCCAAGAAGGTCATCATATCGGCGCCGGCCAAGGGGGAGGACATTACGGTGGTGCTGGGGGTGAACGAGCAGAAGTACAACCCATCGGCGCACAAGATCATCTCCAACGCGTCCTGCACCACCAACTGCTTCGCGACGATGGTAAAGGTGCTGCACGAGAGCTTCGGCATCAAGTACGGACTCATGTCCACCATCCACTCCTACACCAACGACCAGCGCATTCTCGACACTATACATGAGGACATGCGGAGGGCCCGGGCCGCGGCCATAAACATCATCCCCACCAGTACCGGCGCCGCCAAGGCGGTGTCGCTGGTGCTGCCGGAACTCAAGGGCAAGCTCCACGGCGTCGCGTTCAGGGTGCCGACCAGCACGGTGTCGGCCACCGACTTCACAGCCATCGTCAACCGCAAAACGACGGTGGAGGAGGTCAACGCGGCCTACAAGAAGGCCGCGTCCAGCGGGCCTCTAAAAGGCATCCTGGAGTACTGCGACGAGGAGCTGGTGAGCAGCGACTTCAAGGGCAACCCCCATTCCGCCATCTTTGACGCGCCGTCGACGATTGTGATGGAGGGCGAGATGGTGAAGATACTGGGGTGGTACGACAACGAATGGGGCTACTCGTGCCGCACCGCTGACCTGACGGCTTTTGTGGCGGACAAGGGCGTATAGTTCAAACCACTAAACTAGGGACGAGAGGAAGGGGCCATCTAAATAGATGGCCCTTTTCGTATATCTGGCATGGGGCCGCTGATAGAATAGGCCGTCGAACGTACTAACTTAATAAGAATGCCGCACGCCGGAATACTACAATTCGCGAAGGCGCGGTGGATACCGCTGACCCTGGCCGTCATATTGCTGGCGGCGTTGGGGCTGCGCCTCTACGGGATGAACTGGGACCAGGGCTACGGCTTCCATCCCGACGAGCGGTCCATCTATATGCAGTCGGACTGCATGTACCGCATACTGACCGAGGCGTCAGGACATCGAGACTGCCCCACGTTCATCGACTACCCCGAGACCCAGCCTGGGCTGCCGTCGTTTGGCGAGTTCTTTGACGCCGAACGCAGCGCGCTGAACCCCCACTGGTTCCCGCTGGGCAGCGTCCACCTCTACGCCATGGTCCTCATCCGCTCCATTATTGAGCCCTTTGGCGACTTCACGGGCACGGATATGCGGTACGCGGGGCGCACGCTGTCCGCGCTGGCGGACGTGGCGTCGATACTGATGCTGTTTTTGCTAGGACGGCGGCTGTTCAACGCCAGGGTGGGGCTGCTGGCGGCGGGGTTGATGGCTGCGGCGGTGATACATATCCAGCACAGCCACTTCTATCGCCCCGAGACTTTCATTGTGTTAGCGCTGCTGGCGGCCTACTGGCAGATGCTGAACGTCATTGAAAAGCGGCGGCTTCGGGACTGGCTCTTGCTAGGTCTGCTGGTGGGCCTTATGTTCTCGATAAAGGTGAGCGTGCTGCCGCTGTTCCTGCCCCTGCTGCTGACCTACGGGTTCCGGCTGTTTACTCGACGGGACGGCAGCGGGCGCGTGCCTAGCGCCGACAGCCTGTACCGTACCATGGGCCATGCCGTAGCGGGCGGCGTGGTGGCGGCGGTGGTGTTCGTAGCGCTGACGCCCTACGCCATCATCGACGCGGGCGAGTTCATCGCCGACACGACGTGGGAGGCGGATATTGCGCGGGAAGCGGGGAAGATGCCGTACACCATCCAGTACATCGGCACCACGCCCTTTATTTACGAACTGCGGCACAGCCTGCCCTGGGCGCTGGGCCTCCCGCTGGCCGCAGCGGTGGTGATGGGGGTGGGGTATTCGATTTACCGGACGCTGCGGCGCCGAGAGGGGTGGCGAGGGGACTTGCTGCTGCTGGCGTGGATACTGCCCAACTTTCTGCTGGTGGGGGGCCTGTTCGAGGTCAAGTTCCAGCGCTACATCTTCCCTATTATGCCGTTCCTGATACTACTGGGGTCGAGGTGGATGCTGGACATGGTGGCAGGGGCAAAGGTGGCGTCAGGGAGGGCCAAGGAGCGGATTCGGGATGCAGGACTGCGAAGTCGAATAAACCGGATGGCGCCGGTGGGGGCGTGGGCGTTGCTAGGGGTTGTTGTAGCAGGCACGCTGGTGTACGCCATCGCGTTTATGGGGGTGTACCAGCGGGCACATCCGGCGGTGGCGGCGTCGAGGTGGATCAATGCCAACGTGCCCATCGGCACGACGATTATTACCGACAACCACTGGGACGAAGGCATACCGGACATTTACCGCTATGACGTGCGGCAGATCCCGATTTACGAGGGCGACAACTCGGCCAAGATAACCAGGGTGGCCTCAGACCTATCGCGGGGCGAATACCTGGTGTTCTACAGCAATCGGCCCTACGGAAGCGTATCGAGGGTCCCCGAGCGATACCCGCTAAGCGGCAACTACTACCATCGTTTGTTCAACGGCGAGCTAGGATACAAGCCGGAGCGGGCCTTCACGTCGTATCCAGAATTTTTGGGCGTCGCCTTCAAGAACGATACCTTTGAACGGGCGGGCCTGCCAGAGCCGGAGGCGTTTCGAGACAGCAGCAACGCGCCGGTTACTCTCAACCTCGGCTACGCCGACGAAAACGTCGCCAACTACGACCATCCGGCGGTGCTGATGTTCCGGAACGTGGAGCACAAGTCCAGGGATCAACTGCTGACGCTTTTGCTGACGCCAGAGGGTGCGAGGGAGCCAGGGCTCATGCTGAACGCGGGCGACCTGCGGGCGCAGCGGGAGGGCGGGACGTGGAGCGGGGTGGTGAGCGAGGGCAGCTGGACCAACCAGGCGCCGGTGCTGGCGTGGCTGCTGCTGGTGGAGCTTATATACATTGTGACGCTGCCGCTGGCGTTCTTTATTTTCAGGCCGCTGGCGGACCGGGGAATTGTGCTGGCGCGAATCCTGGGCATCCTGCTGGTGAGCTACGTGGCGTGGCTGCTGGCGAGCGTCCACTGGGTCAGCTTTTCCAGGGCGTCCATGGTGGCGGGGCTGCTGGCGGTGGGGGCGCTGTCGGCAGTGGCGGCGTGGCGGCTTCGGCGCGAGATGCTGGCGTTCTTGCGGTCGAA
>VGZZ01000058.1 GCA_016872285.1 SAR202 cluster bacterium
TGGAGTCGGCGGGGGCGTGCTGCGACGTGGAGTCGGGGGAGTGCTGTTAGGGGGGAACAGACACTGTCGTAAGTGAATAAAGGGGGCGCGTCAGTGCGAAGTCCGACGAGGCTTCGCTCGGAATGACAAAACAGAAAGGCGGCTTGCTGTGACTACATCGAAGGAGATTAAGAAAGAGGTGTCGAAGGCGTACGCGGGGTTTTTGGCGGGGGGCGACGGGTGCGGCTGCGGGTGTGGGTGTTCGTCGGGGGAGGGGTACGGGGCGCAGGTGGTGGGGCTGCTGGGGAAGGAGGCGCCGAGCTTTGGGTGCGGGAATCCGATAGCGCTGGCGTCGCTGAAGCCGGGGGAGGTGGTGCTGGACCTGGGGAGCGGCGCCGGGCTGGACTGCTTCATGGCGGCGTCCGCCGTAGGCGGAGTGGGGCCGACGGGCCGGGTTATCGGGGTGGACATGACGTTGGAGATGGTGGAGCGGGCGAGGAAGAACGGGAAGCGGCTGAAGCTGGGGAACGTGGAGTTTCGGCTGGGGGACATAGAGGCGCTGCCGGTGGAGGACGAGAGCGTGGATGTGATTATATCGAACTGCGTGATAAACCTGGCGCCGGACAAGGATGCGGTGTTCAGGGAGGCGTACCGGGTGCTGAAGCCGGGGGGACGGCTGATGGTGTCGGACATTGTGCTGAGTCGACCGGCGAGCGAGGCGGAGTACCGCGACCTGGCGCTCTATGCGGGGTGCGTGTCGGGGTCAGTGACGCTGGGGGAGTATTTGGGGAAGGTGAGGTCGGCGAGGTTTGAGGAGGTGCGGTCTGAGGGGGAGCCGGATGGGGAGGCGGGGAGGTTTTGGTTCAGCGCGTCGGTGTGGGGGAGGAAATCCTTCGGCCAGGCTCAGGACTCGCTACGCTCGGGCCCCCACCTAGGGGAGAGGGGTTCTAAAGGTGGGAGGAGGAGCCTGTCCTGAGTATAACTGAGGGCAGGCCCATTATTTTGTCTGGGAATGTAGAGGGAAGGGCGCGGCGACCTCGCCCCTACATCAGTGGCAGACCAGGTATTGGTAATGTGAGGCCCAGGTTGCGGTCATAACAGATTCTTCGACTACGCTCAGGGCTAAAGGCTCACCAGAATGACAAATCGTTGCACTAGTGTTTGTGTTCGGCGGAGGCGGGTTTGATGCGCTGGTCGATGGCTTTGATTAGGTCCTGGAGGTCAGGGAAGAGGTGGGCGTTGGGGAGGTGTTTGTGTTCGCCGACCAGGTCATCGTTGATGCGTATGTCGAACTTGCCGTGGACGCTGGGGATAAGGCGGAAGATTTCGATGTGGTCGCCACGGCGGGAGAGGGCTTCGCCGGCCATCCAGGCGGCGCGGAGGGCGTGGCCTCAATGGTGGCAGTATTCGATTTCGATTTTGAGTTTCTTGTCCTGGGGCACGGGGTTCCTCCTGGGATGTTGGGAGAATGGTATTAGGGGGTTGTTGAGGTGTCAACTAGCTTTATGGAAGCCGGCGTTGGTTTTAATCGAGGGGACCTCATCACCCTTAGTCCCTCTTCTCAGATAGGAGAAGAGGGAAAGAAAAAAGAAACACCACAACCCCCTCTAACTCCCCCTTCGCCTTTCAGGCCGAAGGGGGAGAACCAGACTCCCAGCCCCACTCTCCGTGAGAATCCGATAGGAGATGGGACTTTTTGTGCGAAACTACCCCCTCCTAGTTCAGCGGAGTGTTGCGACCCGTTGGTGCGTTAGGAGGAAGTCGCGCACCTGTTTTATAGTCCTGTCGAAGACGTCCTTTTGTTCCTTCCATGGATATGCAGTTACCTGGGCCTTGGGCGCCAAGGCTACCAAGTCCATGGCGGGCTCGTAGGGGTGGGTCGGGGTATTGTCGGGCATGATTAACAGAGGCGTTTGGCAGGAACGAGCGAAATCCCGCGAGACGCTGTAGGCGAAGTCTGGTTGCACTCGATAGAGGTTGTGCAGGTACTTTTCGCAGGTTTCCATGTTAACGTCAGGCCGCTGGGCGCACAGCTTCGGCGCCCAGGTATCGCGGCCAGAGTTGTACATGGCGTCGGGGTGTTGAGGGTGGTGTCCAACCGGCTGGCAGAGGACCGCGGCGACGACACGGTCGGGTGCCCGCTCGATGAGCTTGAGCGCGAAGGGGCCACCAATGCAATAGCCGATGAACAGGAACTTCTGTATGCCAAGGTGGTCCATCACCGCCAGCTGGTCGTCAGCGAAGGCTCCCCAGGGGTCGTTAACGGCGACCGGCCCGCTGGACTTGCCGCCAATGGCGTTGCGCTGGTCCATGGTAACGCAGCGGAAATCGTTTTTGAACAGCTCCATAGCGTTAAAGACCTGGTTTGGCCAGTTGCTGATCAGGGAATTCAACCCCCCGCCAGGGATAGCCAGCAGCGGGAAGCCGGCTCCTTCCTCGTGGTACTGGATGCGGATGTTGCCTTTAGTGAAGCTTGGCACAGTTGTTCCTCCTTTTTTGGTGGTGATTCCCCAATACGCAGGCCCGTCGCCGTCAGGATACCATGGCAGGGCGTACTGTGGGGGATAGGCTAATTGGGGTTGCCGGTGGATTGTTTAAACTCCTTCTTTCTGCGACGTGTGACGCACAATACATTCCCTGGTCATAAGCGGGTCGCCCTCATCCCCCTTAGTCTCGCCACGGCGAGCTTGCAGCCCTCTTCTCCCGACTACGGGAGAGAAGAGGGAAAGAAAAAAGAAATACCACAACCCCCTCCTTCGGACAGGCTCAGGACGGCGTCTAACTCCCCCTTCGCTTTCCAGGCCGAAGGGGGAGAACCAGACCAGCCCCCAAAACCCCCACCTGCTTAAATGGCTCGTAGCTTCCCATAAACCAGCCCATCAGAGAAGAAAAAGAAGGCCCGGCACTTTCTTTAACGTGCATCAGGCAAAGGAGGGAGGGGCTTTACGCCTGCTTTTGAATAATCTTAAGCATAGGGAACGCGGCAAGTTGTATTATTTGGTAGGAGGTGAGCATGGTGAGGAGCAAGCAGGAGATACGGGAGGAGGTATGGAGGGCGCTGGAGTCTTCCGGGGTGACGCGGTTTCCCGGGGCGCAGGGCCGGATACCGAATTTCAAAGGGGCGAACGTGGCGGCGGAGCTGGCGAGGACGCTGCCGGCGTGGAAGTCTTCCAGGGTGTTGAAGTGCAACCCGGACTCGCCGCAACGCTACCTTCGGCTTCGGGCGCTGGAGGAAGGGAAGCTGATCTACATGGCGATACCACGCCTGCGGGAGGAGAGGTGTTTCCTGGAGATCGACCCGTCGAAGGTGAGAGGGTCGCTGGACTTCGCGTCAAGCATACGGGGAGCGTTTTCGGTGGGGAGGAAGGTGACGGTGGAGGAGATGCGGGACATCGACCTGATTGTGTGCGGGTCGGTGGCGGTGAACCGACAGGGGGCGAGGCTGGGAAAGGGTGGGGGATTTTCGGACCTGGAGTACGCGCTGGCGGTGCAGAGCGAGAAGGCGGGGCCGAGGACGCCCATACTGACCACGGCGCATTCGATACAGGTGGTGCGAGAGGAGATACCGCTGCTGGCGCACGATATTACGCTGGACTACATTGTGACGCCTGAGGAGGTTATTGAGTGCCCCGGCGGGCTGCCGAGGCCGAAGGGGATTTACTGGGAGATGCTGCCGGAGGAAAAGATTGGGGAGGTGCCAGTGCTGCAGAGGCTGAGGGAGAAGGCGGAGAAGGGGTAGGAGATATTGTCGCGCGCCGAGCTGAAGGTGGGGATGCCGGTGTCCTTGACGGGGGCATTTGCGCCTATGGGCCGGCAGGCGCTGGCGGGGGTGCGAAAGTGGGTAGAGTGGGCCAACGGGCGGGGCGGCGTTTCTGTGGAGGCGGGGAGGCCGCGGCGGCCTGTGAGGCTTGTGCATTACGATGATGGAGGCCGCAAGGCTGGCGTTCGCGAAGCTGTCCTCAAACTAATCGAAAAGGACAAAGTCGACCTGCTTTTGGGCCGTATTCCAGCGCGCTGACGCTGGAAGCGATATCGGCGGCGAGAGAGAGGGGCCGGGTGGTTTGGAACCACGGTGGGGCGTCGGACGAGGCGTTTGGGCCGATGGTGGTGAGCGTGCTGACGCCGGCGAGCCGATATTTTCACGGGGTGCTGGACATGGCGCGGGCGCGGGTTCCGGAGGCGAAGCGGGTTGCCATTGTTAGTTCATCTAAGGGTCCGTTTGCCAAGTCGCTGCTGGAGGGGGCGAAGGCGCATGTGGGGAGGTTGGGGTTGGAGGTGGGGTACGAGGCTACGTACCAGCCGCTGGTGGGAGATTTGGAGCATGTGGTGAAGGGGCTGCGGAAGGTTGAGGCTGACATAATCTTGTCGGTGGGGCGGCTGGAGGACGACGTGCGGCTGGCGAGGCTGATGATGGAGGAGGGGGTGACAGCTAAGGTGGTTGGGATGGTGGGAGCATCAACGGCGGCGTTTAAAGAGGCGCTGGGGAAGGAGGCGGGCCGGTTTGTGGCGCCGAGCCAGTGGGAGGATAAGGGCTCGTACACGCCGGACGTGGGGCCTAGGGCGGAGGAGTTGGGGTTGAAAGGGGCGGAGTACCCGGGGGCACAGGCGTGCGCGATGGGACTTATCGCGGAGAGGTGTGTGGAGTTGGCGGAGACGCTTGATGATGAGGCCTTGTGGGAAGTGGCACTGACGCTGGACTGCACGACGTTTTATGGTCGGTTCAGGGTGGATGATGTGGGGAGGCAGGTGGGGCATGGGATGGTGGTGGTGCGGTGGGAAGGTGGGGAGAGGCGGGTGGTGTGGCCCGTGGAAGCGGAGAGGGGGAGGTTTATAGCGGGAGGGTAGGGCGTGTGGTAGCATGGCGCCGACGTGAACGCTGGTTGTTGAAAGGAGCGCTATGCCACGAATACAGATACCTGAGCGCAAGGACTTGTCGAAGGAAGGGCAGGCCGCGTGGGACAGTTATCTTGCCAGTCGGGGTAAGATGGCGACTAATTTCAAGGCTTTCGCCTATAGCGGCGTGCTGATGGAGCGGCTGGCGGACCTGGGGGCGTATTTAAGGTTCCAGGGGCCGCTGCCGCAGGACTTGAGGGAGACAGCGATTATCGTGACGGCGCGGCATATGGACGCGCATTTTGTGTGGACGGCCCACGCGCCGGCGGCGAAGCGGGAGGGGGTGAAGGAGGAGGTGATATCGGCGATACAGAGGCGTCGGACGATACCGGAGTCGGCGACGGGGGCGCAGAAGGCGGTGGTGCGGTTCGCCCAGTCGCTGCTGACGAAGCATGACGTGGAGGATGGGTTGTTCGAGGAGGTGAAGGGGTATGTGGGGGTGCAGGGGTTAATCGACCTGTCGATGCTTATCGGGTATTACGTGACGGTGGGGCTGACGAGCAATGCGCTGGGGATACAGGCGGAGCCGGGGTCGAAGCCGACGCTGGATGGGTAGGGGGTAATGAATAGCCTTGACTCTGTCTAACGCAGACAACCACCCTAGCTCTGCCCTCGAGGTGTATTATGCGCAATACGCTCCTGATCATATGCGGGATACCATCCCCTTATCCCCTTCCTGCTGGAAGGGGAAGAGAAATTAGGATCACCTCATTACCCTCTAGCTCCCTCTTCTCCTTTGCAATAGGAGAAGAGGGAGGACCAGATGGGAGACACCCCACCAATTGAAATTGCTCGTGGTTTTTCGTAAGCCGAGTCATGAATGTGATCACGCATCTTGAGAAGGGAGAGAGCAAAAGCTCAGACCGCAGAAGCCCGGGTTACAAGGGTTGACTTAACGGAGAATTTAAGTGAGGAGATGGAAAATGCTAACCAATGCTAGTTATATATGGATTGTGAGCATGAACGTGTTGCCGGAGCATGAGGAGGAGTTCAATCGGATTTACGATGAGGAGCATGTGCCGGCGGTGATGAAGGCGCCGGGGATGGTAAGCGCGGCGCGGTTCAGGACGGAGGAGCCGAGTGTGCCTCGATACGCGGCGATATATGAAATCGCGGACCCGAAGGCGCCGATGTCGAAGGAGTTTCGGGCGCTGGCGGACAGCGGAGAGTGGCCGCACCGGGTGAGGCCGTACACTAGCAACCACTCGAGGGTGGTGTATAAGAGGATTTACCCGAAGAGGTAGGGAGCGGCGACTGACGTTGGCTCTCTTGTGGGCGAGAAGAGTGCGAGGCGCGTCGATGGAATGCCAAGGTAGGCCGCCGTCATAACAGATTCTTCGACTGCGTCCGACTACAGACTTCGCTCAGAATGACAAAACTAGCCTCGGTAATGTAAAAGAGGTGCGGCGGCGGACGCGTCGATTAGTGTCTGTGTAGATTGCGGTTGACACGTTTTTATTGGAAGCGCACAATCGCAGCATTACGACGGGGGGATGGTTATGAAGCGGTCGGAACTGCCTTTTCTGACGGTTGCTGAACAGTCCAAGCTTCTGAAGGCGAAGAAGCTGTCGCCGGTGGAGATTACCGAGGCGTATTTGGAGCGTATCGAGGAGCTGAACCCTAAGGTTGCCGCATATATTACCGTGGCGTCGGACTCGGCGATGAAGACGGCGAAGAAGGCGGAGGGGGAGATAGCCAAGGGGGAGTACAAAGGGCCGCTGCACGGAGTGCCGTTTGCGGTCAAGGACCAGATGTGGACTAAAGGCGTGCGCACGACCAACGCATCGACGCTGCTGAAGGACTTTGTGCCCGACGAGGACGCGACGATAATCGCTCGCTTGAAGGAATCGGGGGGAGTGCTGCTGGGGAAGCTGAACATGAGCGAGTTCGCGTCGGGGGGACGGTTCAAGTATCCCTACGGCATACCGCGCAACCCGTGGAACACGGACTACCAGCCGGGCTCGTCCAGCTCGGGGTCAGGGGTGGCGACGGCGGCGTCGATGTGCGCGACGTCGCTGGGGGAGGACACGTCGGGGTCGATACGACATCCGTCGTCGTGGAGCGGGGTGGTGGGGCTTCGGCCCACGTGGGGCCGGCTGAGTCGGCATCGTTTGTATGGCGTTATCTGGTCGATGGACCAGGCGGGGCCGATGTCGAGGACGGTGGAAGACTGCGCGATGACGCTACAGGCGGTGGCGGGGTACGACCCCAAGGACCCCTACACGTCCAAGGAGCCGGTGCCGGACTATCGCAAGGCGCTGACGGGGAAGGTGAAGGGGCTGAAGGTGGGGCTGGTGAACGAGCTGACGTACGACGAACAGGTGGTCCCGGACGTGCGAAACGCGACGCTGGAGGCGGTGTCGGTGCTGAAGAAGCTGGGGGCGGAGGTGGAAGAGGTGTCGGTGCCGCTGTCGCCCATGGCGCGGGTGATATTTTACGCGCACATGTACGTGGAGATGCCGGCGCTGTACGACGACTGGGTACACAATCGACTGGAGGAGTTCGACTACGACGCGCAGGTGAAGTACCTGACGGGGCTGAGCCTGCCGGCGCAGTACTATTACAAGATACAGCGGCTTCGTGGGATGCTGCGGCAGCAGGTGCTGGACGCGCTGTCGTATTACGACGTACTGGTGTCGCCGACGATGCGGGTGCCGGCGCCGAAGATTGAGAAGTACAAAATGCCGACGAGCGTGGAGGAATCGAAGCGCTTGTTGACGCACGGGCCGGACCAGACGCCGACGGTGCCGCTAAGCAGCGTGCCGGCGCTGAGCGTGCCGTGCGGGTTTACCAAGACTGGGACGAAGGGGCTGCCGATTGGGCTGCAGATTATCGGGAGGCCGTTTGAGGAGGCGACGATTTTGAATGCGGCGTACGCGTATGAGCAGGCGACGCCGTGGCATAAGGAGAGGCCGAAGATTTAAGAGTAGGGGAAGGAAGAACCCACTATCTTGATCAAGTTGTGTGCCCAACCGCACCCTGATAGGCTGCGCTGGTAACTTTGTGAAGCACACGGAGTACCATAGATACACGACAATTGCTTGATAAATAAGTTAAACGCTATTAGAGAGAAGGAAACTTGACTGGAACTAAACCAGCCCTCGCCCTTCGACAAGCTCAGGGTGAGCGGAACAAGATGGAAAGTCGCGGGCTAGAGGTTGCATTTATTTAGATGAGGAGGCGGCGATGACGTACAAGGGAATTAAGCAATGGTTGAAGACGGAGACGTTTGATTCGCTGCGGGCGGAGGCGCTGGACGCGCTGTGGTTCCCGTTTCAGCAGTGGAAGGATGTGGCCGCGCAGGGTGGGCTTCGTGTGATAACGGAGGGGAAGGGCGCAAAGATTAAGGATTTTCAAGGCAAGGAGTATTACGACGGATTTGCGGGGCTGGTGCTGGTGAACGTGGGGTATGGCCGGGAGGAGATAGCCAAGGCGGTTTATGACCAGGTGAAGACGCTGCACTATGCCAACGCCTTCGCGTACACGACAGTGCCGACCATAAAGCTGTCGAAGAAGGTGGCGTCGATGATGCCGGGGGACTTGAACAAGGTGTTTTTCACCAGCGGCGGGTCGGAGGCGGTGGAGACGGCGCTGAAGATGGCGAGGCAGTATTTCGTGAACATTGGCCAGCCGAAGCGGCACAAGTTCATCGCGCGGCAGACGTCGTACCACGGGGTGAGCATCGGCGCGACGGCGGTAAACTCGGCGCCGCAGGTCAAGCGGCAACTTTTCGAGCCTATTTTGCCCACCAACGTGCGGTTTGCGCCCCAGCCGCTGTCGTACGCCACGGGAGAGACGCCGTCGCAGTGCGCGATTCGATGCGCCAAAGCTGTCGAGGAGATAATTTTGAAGGAAGGGCCGGAGACGGTGGCGGCGGTCATCGGCGAGCCGATATCGCTGTCGGCGGGGGTGGCGGTGCCTGGAGACGAGTACTGGCCCATGCTGCGGCAGATATGCGACAAGTACGGGGTGCTGCTCATTGCCGACGAGGTGATAAACGGGTTCGGGAGGACGGGGACGATGTTCGCCATCGAGCAATTCGGTATGGTGCCGGACATGCTGACGGTGGCGAAGGGCATCACCAGCGGCTACCAGCCTATGGGGGCGTGCATCGCGAGGACGCACATCGCCGAGGCGTTTGTGGGCGGGGCGGAGAAGACCTTCGGCCACGGGTACACCTACAGCGGGCACCCGGCGGCGGCGGCGGCGGGGCTGGTGAACATCGATATTCTAGAGCGGGAGAAGCTGGCGGAGAACTCGGCCAAGATGGGGCAGTACCTGCTGGACCGGCTGGCGCCGCTGAAGGAGCACCCGACGGTGGGGGATATTAGAGGGCGGGGGCTGTTGTGCGTGCTGGAGATGGTGAAAGACAAGGGGACCAAGGAGAAGCTTAGCACAGTGCCGGGGGCGTCGGCGAAGCTGAACCAGCGGCTGGCGGACAACGGGTTTTTGACTCGGACGGCGCCGTTCCTGTACGTGTGCCCGACGCTGACGGTGGGCCGGGCGCAGGTGGACGAGATTGTGGAGATAGTGAAGGATGGAGTGGAGTATATAGAGAGGGAGTTGGGGGTTTAGGGGGCAGATTGGTATAGGAGGGTAGGAGTTGTACCGCACCTTGAAAGGTGCGGCATAGGCCTGGTTGGTGGCGTTGAATCGGGCATAGTGGATGGTGGATTTGAGTACCGCGCACTGAAGTGCGCGGCATATATACCCTCGGTGGCTTTGCAGCGTACAGGGAGAAGGGATTAAAGGAAGGGCGCGGCGACCGCGCCCCTACATTCTGGTGGCTCAGATGAAATCTTGCAGGTGAGAGGATTGTTATGCCCGCACATTTTAATCGAGGGGCCACGTACAAAGAGGAGCCGGTCCTCCCCGACGATCCCCTCATCGACCTCCTGGCCCAGACCAACGCCAAGGTGGAGCACTTCGACCTCTCCGCCGACGGCAGGAAGCTGGCCTACGTCTCCGCCGAGTCCGGCGGCTACGACCTCTACACCTGCGACATCGACGGGGGCAATAAAAAACGCATCGTCACCATGTATCCCGAGGAGTGCCTGGGTCCCTCCTGGTCCCCCGATGGCCAGTGGATCGCCTACTGCGCTCGCGACAACATGTTCAAGGTCAAGGCCGACGGCTCCGAGCCTCCCATCAACCTCTCCTACGGCAGGGGGCCAGGCACCGCCCACGCCTTCCTAAGATGGACCCCCGACGGCAAACGCATCGTCTTCATCACCATCGGCCCCAACGGCTACATGCAGGTAGCCTCCGTATCCACGGAGATACCCAGGGGCAGGATTGCCATCAAATTCATCACCAACGAGGAGTTCAACTCCACTGACGTCTTCGTATCGCCCGACGGCAAGCACGTGGCCTTCATGTCGGACCGCTCGGGCTACGCCGACTTCAAGCGTATGGACGTGTGGATAGCCCCCATCGACGGCGGCGAAGCCAGGAACATGACCCCCAACACCTTCGAGCACTACGACTACCGCCCCCGCTGGTCCCCCGACGGCAAGAAGCTGGTCTACACCACTGACAAGAGCAACTTCAGGAAGATATGGGTGGTGGACATCGCCAGCGGCAAGGCCGCTTCCCTGACCGAAGGCCAGGGCGAGTACGACGAGTACAACCCCAGGTACTCCCCTGACGGGCAGTGGATAGCCTACGTGGCCAACATGGGCTGGAACTTCCACCTCATGAAGATAAAGGCTGACGGCTCCGGCAAACCTATCCAGCTAACTAAACGAGACGGGGTGCATGGGGGCATAGACGCCTATCAGGCTAGAGGGTCTATACGGTGGACGCCCGACTCCAAGAGCATCGTGTTCACCTTCATGAACCACGAGGTATGCTCAGACATCTGGAGCATCAGTGCCGAGGGAGGAGAGCCCAAGCAGATAACCAACCACATGCCCAAGGGACTCTCTGGGTTCCAGTTCATCAAGCCCGCTCTGATTAAGTACAAGAGCAGGGATGGGCTGGAAGTTCCCGCCTGGCTGTACCGGCCCAAGGATGCGGGAAATAAGAAGACTCCGCTTGTGGTGTATGCCAGGGCCAACACCAAAGGCATCCACGTCAACGGGTTCTACCCTTACATCCAGTACTACCTGCACAAGGGCTACACCGTGGTCTGTCCTCTGGTAAGGGGTAGTGGGGGGCTGGGCAAACGCTATGAGTTCTTAAACTTTGGGGACTGGGGAGGCGGGGACATCGACGACTTTGCGTATTCGGCCTACCACCTGGCGGAGCAGGGGCTTATCGATAAGGACAAGGTGGTGATGCAGGGGGGAAGCACAGGGGGGTATTTCTCGTTGACGATGTGTTTTAGATACCCGGACTTGCTGAAGGCATCAGTGTGTTTCTATGGGGCGCCGGACTTGATCCACTTCTGGCGGTACAGCGCGGGGGCGGGGAAGCCGGTGCTGGGGGACGTGGTGGCGGGAGACCGGGGCGGGCCGGATATGGCGCCGGAGCACTGGAAGGGGCGGTCGCTTATTTACAACCTGGAGAAGGTGAAGACGCCGCTGCTGTTTTTCTGGGGGGATAGGGACGGGTACAGCGTCGCGATGGGGGACAGTTTCTTTCGAGAGTGCAAGGCCCAGGGGAAGTATGCGGAGTATGTGCAGTACAATTGCGAGCCTCACGGGTGGTACCACTGGCGGCCAGAGGATGTGTCAGACTCGATAAGGAGGATAGCGGCGCATTTTAAGAAGTTTACGGGGGTGTAGGAAGAGGGTTTTGTAGATTTACTGAATGAAAAGGGAAAGAGACGGGCTGTTGGCTTTGACACAGTATCGTTTAGCTAGTGTTTCACCCTCATCTCGCCACGGCGAGTCTTCGACCTGCACCTTCTCCCATCAAGGGAGAAGGAAAAGAATTACACGGCGCCCTATAGCAGAACGCGTTTGCAATATGCGATGGAATCAGATCCCCAGCGGATAGGAAATAGGAGGGAGCATGGCGCAGGAGACGGTACGGATAGGGATTGTGGGGTTTGGGAGGAATACGCGGGAGCGGCACTACCCCGGGTTCAAGGCGCTGAAGGGGGTGGAGCTGGTGAGTGTGGCAAATCGGTCAAGGGAGTCGGGGGATAGGATTGCGGAGGAGTTCGACATACCGAAGGTGTATGACCACTGGACGGAGCTGGTGGCGGCGGAGGACAGCGAGGCCATCATGATCGGGACGTGGCCGTATATGCACTGCCAGATTGTGCTAGCGGCGCTGGCGGCGGGGAAGCACGTGCTGACTGAGGCGCGGATGGCGATGGACTCGGCGCAGGCGAGGATGATGCTGGAGGCGTCGAGGGAGAAGCCGCACCTGGTGTCGATGGTGGTGCCGTCGCCGTTCACGCTGAAGTACGACAAGACGGTACAGGAGGTCATATCGAAGGGTCTGCTGGGCGACTTACTGGCGATTGATTTGCTGGGGAACGACGCCACGTTTATAAATCGAGAAGCGCCGCTGCACTGGCGGCATAATCGCGATTTGAGCGGGTACAACATTTTGAACATGGGGATATGGTACGAGGCGATACTTCGGTGGGTGGGGCCGGCGGTGAAGGTGCAGGCGATGACGCAGGTGAATGTGAACCGTCGGAAGGACGGGGAGGGTGTAGTAAGGGCGGTGACGGTACCGGACCACGTGGAGGCGGTGTGCCAGATGGCGTGCGGGGCGCTGGCGCACATGCGGTTCGGCTCGGTGACGGGGCTGGCCCGTGCGCCGGAGGCGTGGCTGTTCGGCAGCGAGGGTACGCTGCAGGTGGACATGGGGGCGGGGGTTATTCGGGCGGGAAAGCGAGGGGAGAAGGAGTTGAAGGACTACCCGATATCGCCGTCTAAGCAGGGGAAGTGGAGGGTGGAGGAGGAGTTTGTGAACGCGGTTCGGGGCGTGGAGAAGGTGACGCACACGAGTTTTGAGGACGGCGTGAGGTATATGGAGTTCACGGAGGCGGTGACTCGTAGCGCGCAGTCGGGGATGGCGGTGGGGTTGCCGTTGTAGGGGGTGGGAAGGGGAAAGGATAAGACGACATTTTCGCACCTACATAGCACCGACATTGATGAGCATGGAGTCCCAACCCTTCCACCCCGACCCCTCTCTCTAACTCTCCCCCTCAAGGGGGGAGAGGACCAGAAGGAAGCCGGCCGCAGAGTAACGTCTGTTTTAACGGCGATGGCATAGCCTCTTTTAAGAACGACTGAGAGTGGTAATTGCTAGAGGGTTACGGGCTGGCGCTGGGTTTGATGGAGTACTTCGCTGGGTTGGGTCCAGTCTAGGGCCAAGTTGATGAGGCCGAGGAGCAGGGCGGCGGCAATGACGATGGTGTAGCTGCCGGTTTCGTCGAAGACGAGGCCGGCGAGGAAGGGCGTGGAGAAGCTCATGAAGCTCCAGATGGCGATGATGCCCCCTCGCAGGGTGCCGAAGTTCTTGCGGCCAAAGACGTCGGCCAGCAACGCCCAGCTTAGAGACCAGACGCCCTGGTTGGGCGACCAGAATATGGATACGATTACCATTTGCCAGATGTGGGCCTGGCCGATGAGGAGAAGGAAAAGGAAACCGGAGGCCAGCATAACGTCGGCGAGGACTAGGGCCTTGCGTTTGGTCCATCGAACGGCGAGCCAGCCGAAGACCAGGGTCATGGGCATGCCCATGAGGGCGGTAAGGCCCACCAGGACGCCGGCGGTGGACTCAGATAGGCCTTTGTCGGCCCAGATGCCGACGAGATGGACGCCGATGGCGCCCCAGACCATGGAGCGAAGGCCAAGATTAATCGCCAGCTGCCAGTAGGCGCGGGTGGACATGGCCTCGCGGACGCTGAAGTCGTACTGGGAGTAGGCAGGAGCCCTGGGCGCGCCGTCGGAGGAAGATTGGAGGACGCCGTCGGGCTCGAGGCCCATGCTTTCCGGGGAGTCTTTGACTCGGAGGGCAAGGGGGAGGACCAGGGCCCAGATGATGCCGCCGAGGGCTATGGAAGTGATGCGCCAGTCGAAGGTGCCGACGCCCAGGGCCAGTAGGGGGACGATGACGGCGCCGCCGAAGGGGTAGCCGACGCCGGACCAGGTCAGGGCGGAGGTGCGTTTTTTGACGAACCAGCGTCCAATGGCCGTCATGGTGGGGGAGTCGATGCCGGACTGGAAGCCCATGCTGATAACGAAGACGAAGACCAGGAAGTAGAGAAAATAGCTGTCCACGAAGCCCAGGAGGATGAAGCCGAGGCCGCAAAGAAAGGCGGCAGCGAAGAGGACTCGAGCGGGGCCGTGTTTGTCGATGAGGAAGCCGAAGGCGGGGCCCTGGAGACCGCCGAGGAGCCGGGCGACGGTGATGGGAAGGGAGGCGGCGGCGCGGCTGATTTCAAGGTCACGCTGGATGGGGAGGAGGAAGATGGACATGCCCTGGTAGTAGACGCCGGTGGTGAGGGCGTTGACCAGGAAGGCGATGACGACGATCCACCAGCCGTGGAAGACGCGGCTGAGTTTTTGGCGCAGGAGTATGGTAGTGTCCTTGGGCGAAAAGCTGAGGGAGGATGGTAAAGG
>VGZZ01000059.1 GCA_016872285.1 SAR202 cluster bacterium
CATGCTTCGCGTCATCCTCCTCCAGCTCGTCCGTTAGCTGCTCCTGGTGCGCCGGCGTCTGAGTCCTATGGGCCATCCACCCTATCGCCGTCGTTGTCACCGGGCCTCCAAGAAGTATAAAAAACAGGGCCAAGGTCGACAGAAGGCTTATGGCAGGCTGGCGAGTCGAGAAATAGGCGGTCACACCCAGCAATATCATAGTTATGCCCGCCGTCGAAGAGAGGCCCGCCCCGTGAAGTCGCGTGTAAACGTCGGGAAACCGCAGCAGCCCTAAGGCGCCCAAGAACACCCAGGCCGACCCCGCGGCTATCAACACTGCCCCTATTTTGTCCGCGATATCCACTAAAAGGGCCTCCCTTTCACCATATACTTGGCCACCGCGATGCCGGAAATAAGCCCTAACGCCGTCACCACCGGCACCGTGACGAAAAATTCTAGGGAAGATCGCACTGAAAGCGTCGCGGCCAGCGCCACCACCACCATCGTCGCCGTCTCCGACGCCAGCAGCCTGTCCGCCAGCGACGGCCCCTTTAATAGACGTATCAGGCACACTGCCAGCGACGCCCCCAGAAATCCCAGCGCTGCGTCTAGAGCAATCTCCACCATCGCAGCCCTCCTTCAAAATGCTTTCGCAAATGCTGGTCCAATTGGCGATGCGCCTCTTCCGAGTTTGCCGCGTCCAGCACGTGAACGTACAGCCAGCGGCGGTCCGGCGAGAAGTCCAACACAATAGTGCCCGGCGTTAGGGTTATCGAGTTGGCCAAAACAGACTGCTCCAGCTCTCCCATCTCCCCTGTGTACAGCCTGACAATGGCCGATCTCATTGGCCGTCGCCACGACACTGTAAGCAGGGCTACCTGAAGGTTGGACACCACCACCGCCCAGGTGTACCCAACCATCGCCGCCCCTATCTCTATCGGACTCTTCCAGCTTATGCCGCCGGCCGAGAACACTCGTTGCAGAACCGTCCGCTTTAGCCCAATGTACACCACCACACCCATAGCCAGTCCCGCCAGCGCCGACACCCACTCCAGGGTCAGCCCTAGGAACACCCAAAGGCATACAATAAGGCCAATAAATACTATTGCTCTGACCGTCAATCCGTCACCGCCAGGTCTACGGCCTCTATATATTCTCTAGGGTCAACTATAGACGCCGCTCCCTCGTTCGTTATGTCATGTAACCACGACGCCCCAAATATCAGCGCCGCTCCCATTAGCACCGCTAGCACTATAGGCCCCAGTAGTATGAGGTTCGACTTGGGCAAGGCTTCGATTTGCTCCCGCGGCTCTCCCCAGTACACCTGCCCCCACATCTTTATCATCACATAAAGCGTCACCAGGCTGGTCCCCACCGCAGCCGCCGCGACGGCGTACTGCTCGGCCTCAAATCCGGCCTGCAGCAGAAAGAACTTCCCCCAGAACCCGGACAGCGGCGGCACCCCCGCCAGCGACAGCGCCGGCAGCAGGAACAGCGCCGACGCCAGCGGGTACAGCCTCGCTAACCCGCCCAGCTTTTTCATCTCCTCCGTGCCCCTCATCTTCTCCACCCATCCCGCCGTCAAAAACAGCGCCAGCTTTATCGGCATGTACTGCGCCATAAAAAATATCGCCGCAGACATCCCGCCGGCGCTGTACAACCCCAGCCCCATAACCATGAACCCCACCTGGCTCACTATATCCCAGGTCAGCACCTTCCGTATCTCCTTTTGCGCCACCGCTCCCAACCCCCCCACAACCATGCTCACCCCCGCCAGCGACAACAGCAGCGGCTGGAAAAAGTCCACGTCATGGTCAAGAATTAGCCCGAACACCCGGATCATGGCATAGACGCCCACCTTGGTCAGCACCGCCCCAAAGAACGCCGCCACGCTCCATGGAATATAGCTGTATGCCCCAGGCAGCCAGAAATGCAACGGCACTATCGCCGCCTTGATTCCAAAAGCCACAATCAGCAGCACCCCCACCGTCGTTACCATGGCGGAGTCCCCCGCCGTCTCCGCCCTAATCGCCAGATGCGCCATGTTCAGCGTTCCCAGCTGGCCATATAGCAGGCCCACGCCCACCAGCAAGAACACCGACGATATGACATTGATTACTACATATTTGAAGGCCGCCTCCATCTGCAGCCGCCTGGCGCCAATAGCCATCAGCGCGTAGGACGAAAGCAGCGTCACCTCAAAGAACACAAAGAGGTTAAATAGGTCCCCCGTGATAAATGCACCGTTGACCCCCGCCAGCAACAAAAGCATGAATGGATAGATGTACCTCTCCTGCCACCGTTCATGCGCCGCCATGGTGAACAGGAAGCTGACCGCCGCCATCAGCCCCGTGACCCCTACCATCAATGTGCTAAGCACGTCCGACACCAGCACGATGCCGAAAGGCCCCGGCCAGTCCCCTAGCGTTGTTACAAAGATCCCTTCCTGCCGCACTTCATAAAGCGAATAAAACCCCAGTCCCGATGCCGCCAGCGATGCCATGACGCTTACCGCCCGCGCTAGGCCTACCCTCCCCCACGTGGCAATGAGCAGCACCCCCCCTGCTAGCGGCACAATTAGTGGGGCGGCGGCCAGGAAATCCTTCATCCTCTTATTTCTCGCATGTCATCCAGATCGTCGCTCCCGATTTCCTTGTGGGCCTGTACCGTCAGCGTCAGCAAAAACGCCGCCACCCCAAAGCCAATGACTATGGCCGTCAGGATCAGCGCCTGCACCAGAGGGTCCGTAAACACCTGCCCCTGCCCATCCTCACCCGCAATCGGCACCGCCCCCTTCCTCAAGCGCCCTACCGTTAGAATCGTTAGGTTGGCGGCGTGCGAAATCAAGAACAGCCCGAACACCGCCTTGAGCACGCTCCGTTGTAGCAGCAGGAACAGCCCTGCCGAGGCCAGCGCCCCTATCCCTACCGCCAGCGGCAGCTCCATCACCCCTCCCTCAACGCCAGCATCGCCGTCATCATCCCTCCCACCACCAGCAGAAATATTCCCGCGTCGAAAGCCTGCGCCAGCGCAAACTCCATCTCTATATCCAATACCGGCACCAGGACTGAACTATGGAAGCTGGTCAGGAACGGATAGCCCTTCACCAATGCTATGGTTCCCACCACAATTGACACCCCAATCCCCACCGCCATGAACCCCCGGTACGGCAGCCTCAGGAACCTCGGCACCGACTCGTACCCGTGGGCCATGAACTGCATCGCCAGCGCCCCTGACATCAAAACCCCAGCTATGAACCCTCCCCCTGCCCGGTTGTGCCCGTTCAGCAGCAAGTAAAGCGCCAGCACAGCCAGGAATGGCAGCATCAGCGACGCCACCGTCCGGAGCAGCGGCCCTCTGTCCATCTAACTTCTCTCCTTTATCGCCCGGACAATAGCATAAGCCGCCAAAGCCGCCAGCGCGATCACCGTTATCTCTCCCAAAGTATCGTATCCTCGAAAGTCGATGAGAATGCTGTTCACCACATTTTTGGAATGGCCCCCCTCCGGAGCCTGCTCCAGAAAATAAGGCGCTATCGATGGGTGCTGCGGCGTCACCAGCACCGCCAGCAGTATTAGCGCCACAAACGCCCCAAACGCCACAGACACCGCCGCCTGCATTCCCACCGTCGTGATCTTTTTGCTTACATGAAAGACCCTCAGCATCTTTCTAAAGCCCAGCACAAACAGCAGCACCATCACCAGCTCCACCAGCACCTGCGTCAGCGCTAGGTCCGGCGCGCTGTACAGCGCAAACACCGACACCACTAGCATCCCCACAAACCCAAGGTTGATGACCGACTCCAGCCTCCCTCGCCGGAAAATCATCGTTACACCTGCCGCCGCCAGTAGCGTCGCCAGCACGTAGTCCAGTACCCCCGGGTCTACGCCTTCGAACAAATCCGACAGCGGTATAGACGTCACCCTCGTTGCCGCCAGCGCCGTCAGCCCCATCGCGAAAAGGATTATCGCCGCCACGTACACCCTTAAATCGCCGTTCTGTAAATGCCAGAACAGTCTAGGCAGTCCACTCTCCACCCATTCCACCGCCCCACCGTACACCCTCTCGAAGGTACGCCGCGCCGTCACCGGTGTCAGCATCTCATTTACTGCGTCCATTACTATATATGTGGAAACGCCCGCAGCTATTATTGCTATGCTTAGCGTCAGCGGCCTCGTCACCCCATGCCACAGGCCCAGATCCACATGCACAAGCTGCTGTGTCACCGCCGACACCGCCGGGCTCATCAGTGTCCCCTCCGTCAGCGCCGGATATACTCCCAGAACCACCATCGTCGCCGCCAGCACGCCTATAGGCATTAACAGTCCCAACGATGGATTATGTGGGTGAACGTCCGCGTCTCTCGCGTGTCCAAAGAACGTCCCAATCAGGAACCTGAGCGAGTAGGCCAGTGTGACGACGCTTCCCATCACCAGCGTCGTCGTCACCCCCCACTCTCTCCACCCCTCCGCCTCCAGCGACGCCCCCAGCATCGCCTCCTTGCTCACAAACCCGTTCAAAGGCGGTACCCCTCCAGACGACAGCGCCGCCACCGCCGCCAGCGTCGCCAGCGCCGGCATCGCCGCCGCCAGCCCGCCCAGCCTCTCCAGGTTTCGAGTACCCGTGCCGTGCTCCACCGCCCCTACAATTAAGAACATTGCCCCCTTAAAGGCCGCATGACTCATCAAATGCAGCGTCGCCGCGGCCGCCGCCAGCTCAGTGCCCAGACCGTACAGCGCCATCATCATCCCTAGCTGGCTCACCGTTGAATACGCCAGCAGCGCCTTCAGGTCTGTCTGCCGCAGCGCCAGCACCCCACCCACCACCAGCGTCACCAGACCCATACCTACCAGCATCCCCTCCCACTCCGGCATCCCTGTAAATACAGGAGTCATCCGAGCCGCCAGGAAAACGCCGGCCTTCACCATCGTCGCCGAGTGAAGATAGGCGCTCACCGGCGTCGGCGCCACCATGGCTGACGGCAGCCATGTGTGGAACGGTACCATAGCCGACTTGGTCACCACCCCCAGGCCCACCAGTACCGCAATGGGTACTGCCAACGCGCTGTCCCTTAAAACGTCAGCCCTTGCAAATATCTCGGGAAGCTCAAAAGTCCCCACCTCTGCATATATAAGTAGGAACCCTGCCAGCATCGCCAGCCCGCCCAAACTTGTGATCACCAGCGCCTGCACCGCGTTAGCTCGCGACTCCTCTTCTTTGTCCGAAAGCCCTATTAAAAAGAAGGAGCTTATCGTTGTCGCTTCCCAGAACACATACAGCACCATCAAGTTGGACGACGTCACCAGCCCCAGCATTGACCCCGTGAACACCAGCATCCATGCGTAGAACTTGAGCCTGTGCGGGTGCTGCGCCATGTACTCTTGCGAGTAGAAGAAGATCAGCGTGCCCATACCCGCCACCAGAAGCGTGAAGAACATGGAATACCCATCGAGCAGGAAGGAGAAGTTTACGCCGGCGTCGCCCACCCATCCATAGCTGAAATGGACAAATCCGCCGTCGGCTATCCGGGGCAGGTAAGCCAGCGCCAGCCCAAAGAGCGCCGCCGTCACCATTGCCGATAGCCACCCAAGCCGCTCTTGCAGCGCCTTTGGCAGAAAAGGCGCCGCTATGCCGGCGCCCGCGGGTAGTGCAAAGAATATTGGCAGCATTTATGTAACGTAGACTCAGATTAGTCTATCAGGTGGCCTCTACCCCAAGAAGCCTCTTGAGCATCAATTTCCGTCAGTTGCCCCCTTTGTGCCCGTTTCTTGACACCCCTACTCCCCATCTTTAATATCGGCCTCACTTACCATCGCCCCAGGGCCAAACCCTGCGCGAAGCAAAGGGGAGGAAATTGTGAAGGAAATCAAGATTAACCGGAAAAAGTCCCTGGCCCAGGAACCCAAGACCGGCCATAACCGGTGGCACCCTGACATCCCGCCCGTCGTCGAGGCCGACCAGGGCGAAGAAGTCGTCCTCGAGACCCGCGACGCCCTGGACGGCCAGCTTAACCCTAAAAGCACCGAAAAAGACTTCGGCAATATCAACGCCGGCTACGTCCACCCACTCACCGGCCCCGTTTATGTCAAGGGCGCTGAGCCCGGCGACCTCCTGGAAGTCGACTTCGTGGACATCATCCCCCAGCCCTGGGCCTTTACCTGCATCATGCCCGGCCTCGGATTCCTGCGGGACGTCTTCACCACCCCCTTCATGGTCCACTGGAAAATCGCCGACGGCTTCGCCACCTCTAAGCAGCTCCCCAACGTAAAAATCCCCGGCGCATCCTTCATGGGCGTCTCCGGCGTTGCGCCCTCTCTTAATCAGGTCAAGTCCTGGACCAAGCGTGAAGCCGACCTCATCAAGCGCGGCGGTTTTGTCTTCCCTCCCGACCCGGGCGGCTCCGTCCCTGCCTCCGGCCCCGCCGCCAAAGACGGCCTCCGCACCCTCCCCCCTCGAGAGAACGGCGGCAACTTTGATGTGAAGCAGCTCTCCAAAGGCTCCAAGCTGTACCTCCCCGTGGCTGTGGATGGCGCCCTCTTCTCCACCGGCGACGGCCACTTCGCCCAGGGCGACGGCGAGGTCTGCGTCACCGCCGTCGAGATGGCCGCCACCTGCGCCGTCAAGTTCAAGGTCTATAAGGGCGAGGCCAAGGCAAAGAACATCCAGTGGCCTCGATTCTCTCGCCGCTCCTACTTCGTCGATGCCAAATTCGCCGCGCCCCAGCGCTTCATCGCCACCATGGGTATGCCCATCAAGCCCGACGGCTCCAACCAGGGCGAGGACGTGACCCTGGCGGCCCGCAACGCCGTCCTCAACATGATCGACCTCCTTCAGGAGCGCGGCTACTCTAAAGAGCAAGCCTACTGCATCTGCTCCGTGGCCGCCGACCTACGCATCAGCAACGTGGTGGACGTCCCCAACTACACCGTCTCCGCCCTCCTCTCAGAAGACATCTTCACCAAGTAACCATCGCCCTCTATCCGCATCACACAAGTAGGGCCGCTACGATGTATCGTGGCGGCCCTACGACTTTTCCTCCTCGACCTACCGCCATTTCTCTAGGCGGCAAGGTCGCCTCGCCTTCTTCCCGTACCCTCACCTGCTCAGCGACGCCGTCTTCAAAATATACCCCCGCCTATCCTCCGGATAATGCTCCGCCAGGCTGAACGTCCGCCCCGTCTGCAGCGACGGGAACCCGTACTTCTCCCTCGCCTTGTCAAAGGCCCTGGACAGCTCCAGCCACCGCTCCTCCTCGCCTCTGAACAGGCTCCCCTGCAACGCCTCTTCCACCAGCTCCCCCACGCTCACTCCTACCAGCCGCACCATCATTTTCCGCTCCTTGAGCGTCCGCAGCACTATCGACTCCGCCGCCTCATACAGCCCCTGGTCGTGGCATATCGGCGTCTTCAGCGTCACCTGGTGGCCGATGGTCTCAAAGTCGGAAAACCGCACCGTCGCGCTCACCCGCCGAGCCTTCTTCTGCTCCTTCCGCAGCTCGTTCCCCACCCGCTCCGTCAAATACCGCAGCGTCGCCAGTATAAAGTCCACCTCTCGAGTATCTTTATGAAATGTGGTTGACCTGCCTATCGACTTCGGCGCCATCGGCCCCTGCACCGGCGCGTGATCGATGCCGTTGGCCCAGCGATGCAGCAGGTCCCCCCAGGCCCCAAACGTCCGGCGCAGCGCCGTCTCCGGCAGCCGTGCCACCTCCCCCACCGTCTTCACCCCCAACTTCACGCGAAGCGTCTGCGCCGTCCGTTCCCCTACCCCCGGCAAGTCCTCCAACTCCAGCGGCGCCAGGAACCGCGCGTCCTCCCCGGGCAGCACCTCCACCAGCCCGTCGGGCTTCCCCCGGTCGCTGGCCACCTTGGCTGTAATCTTGGACGACCCTATCCCCACCGACACCACCACCTTCAGCTCCTTCCGCACCCGCTCTTTTATCTCCCTCGCTACTTTTACCAGCGGCCCGTAAAGCCTCTCGAACCCTGTCATATCCATATACGCCTCGTCCATCCCCAGAGGCTCAATGAACGGGCTGTACTCCCCTAGCATCTTCAAAAACTTATCCGACACCTCCGAATACCGCTCGTACCGCCCCACCAGATATATCGCGTGAGGACACAGCTTGTACGCCTGCGTCAGCGGCATCCCCGCCCTCAAGCCGTAGGGCCTCGCCTCATATGACGCGCAGGTCACCACCCCTCGGCTGTTGGCCTCCCCGCCCACCACCACTGCCTTCCCTACCAACGACGGATCGTGCGCCCTCTCCACCGCGACGAAGAAAGCGTCCAGGTCCATGTGGAACACCCTGGGCTGCTCCATCACCCCTCCTTTCTCCCAATCGTCTGGGATCGGGCATAGCAAGGGACTTAGGTGTCGACAGCTCTTATTTTAGAACATTTGTTGTGCTTGTCAACCCGCCTGCCTGCTGGTTCTTTGACCGTTGCCTCTGCTGATTGACACCACCCCTCGCCAGTGATAGAACCCTTGTTAGACGGCCGTTAAAGGGAGGCCCCTATGTACCAAGGCTACAAAATCATCGACGCCGACGCCCACTTCTTCGAGCCCATCGACATCTGGGACCGCTATATCGACCCTGAATTTTATAACCGCCGTCCCATCGTCACCGAGTACGACGGCCGCGCCCGCATGCGGTATAAGGAAGACGGCGTCCTCTTCACCAGGTCCAAGATCATCTCCGGATCCAAACGGTACAAGACCATGGAGCAGAAGTACGGCCATGCCTGGCGTTCCTGGTGGAGCCTGGAGAGCCGTCTTATCGACATGGACACCTTTGGCTGGGATATCCAGGTCTGTCTCGCTACCAACGGATTCCTCGGCTCCCTCCTCTCCCGCAAAGACCTCCAGTACGGCGCCTCCTTGGTGCGCGGCTTCAACAACTGGGCCCACGACTTCTGCTCCGGCGCCCCCGACCGGGTCAAATTTGTCGCTGCCCTCCCAGGCGGTGACCCCGGCGAGTCTGCCAAAGAGGCCCGACGCGCCGTGGACCAGCTCGGCGCCGTCTCTGTCGTCATCGAGACCGCCGCCCCGGGCCGTATGTGGCACCAGCCTGATTACGACCCCCTCTGGCAGGCCGCCATCGACCTGGACTTCCCCATCTCCATCCACGGCAACCAGTCCATGAGCGGCGAGCCCGCCTCCTTCGCCCGCTATGACAGCATGGGCGGCCCCTTTATCGCCCTCCATCACGCCATTAACTTCTCCGTCGAAGACATGATCGCCATGGGCCACTTCATGCTCTCCGGTATCCTGGACCGATATCCCACCCTGCGCCTCTCTTTCCTGGAAGGCAACGCCGGCTGGGTCCCCTTCTGGCTCAACCGCCTCGAAAAGTGCGTTGAGGGCCGCCAAGCCGTCACCTTCGACGCCGAGCCCCTGAAGGCCTCCCCCTTCGAGTACTTCCACCGCCAGTGCTTCATCGCCGCCGACGCCGACGAGCCAACCCTCAAGTCCACCGTCGAGCACATCGGTGACGAAGCTGTGGTCTTCAACACCGACTACCCCCATGCTGACGCCCCCAACCCCTCCGAGCCTGTCCCCCAGATGATCGCCCAACCCCTGCCCGATAGCTCCAAACGCAAGATTTTTTGGGACAACTCCATCCGCCTCTACGGCCCTCGTCTGCTTAACGGCAAAAAGTAGCCCCTCTGGAATTTGAAAAGGCCCTCCAAATGCATTTGGAGGGCCTTTTCTTTTATCAGTCGGCAAACGATGATTCAGGCTTCAAACGCCCTCCGGAAAAAGTCATACAGCACCTGCGGCGTCGGTTCCCCCCTGGCATGGAGATCGTGCCCCATCCCATAATATCCCGTTACCGCCACCGTCGCCCCGTTGTCGCTCAGTAGCTTCGCCAGCGCCAGCGCGTTCTTCTCAAACGGCACCTGCGGGTCCCTGTCCCCATGAAAAATCGCCACCTTAGGCAGCGACTTAACAATCGCCTCACCACTAGCCTGAATCATCAGCCGGGTCTGCGCCAGCGGGTCGTGCCCCGCCGTCGCCGACACCACCACATCCAGCGGCGTGTCCTTCGACATGCCATAGGCCTCGCATATCAGCTCCCGTCGATGCGGCGCCATGCTCTCCAGCGACACCACCGCATGGGTCAGCGCCACCGCCCGTACCTTCCCTAGCAGCGGGCCGATGGCCGTATTCCACAGCACCATCGCTCCACGGCCCCCCGCGTTCAGCATCCCCACACGGCTGCCATCGATGTTGCAGTTCTCCATCAGCGTCTCATAAAGCGACACATTGGCCGCCACCGCCGACGGCCTTCCCCAGTGGTCCCCCGTCAGGTCGGACCCCGCCACCGCGTAACCCTGCCCCACCAGAAAATCAATAAGCGGTCTGTGATAAGCCGACTTCTCCCAATCGCTCTCCCTTTCCTTCACAAAATTCCCCAACCCACGACACCGAATGAGGCACGGCACAGCATTCCCAGCAGCCTCCGAAGCCCGATAGTCCTTTGGCGTTCGAAGAAAACACCACTCGCCTCCAGCCTTAAAGTAGACCGTCTGCTCGCCGTCCTTTAGCTTTGGCAACTTACTATCCATAGCCCCTCAATGTAGTAAATAATTATCTTAGGGAGCATCTACGCTTAGATCTCGGCATATTTTCCGCGCTAGTCGTTCCGCTATTTCAGTGTGCCCAGGAATAGCAGACGTTCGCTGGTTTTTAGGATTAAAATAAAGGCTGTGCTTTGCTCCTTCTCGGAGAAACACACAGCCTTGCGCTAGCAAATGTCTAATAAGTGCGCGCCGCTTCATTACTATTAGGAAATAACGATCTCCTCCCTGATTACCTCGCGCCCTTGTTCGGTTTTGTGCGCCAGCTCACGATTGGCAGCTAGCACCATGGCCACAGCCTCCTTGAGATTCTCCCGCGCTTCCTCCAAGGTGCGGCCTTGAGTATTAGCCCCGGGTAGTTCTTCTACCCATCCAATCCACCAATCGCCATCTCGTTCATAGACAGCCGAAAACGTCATCGTCATGCACCGCTACTCCTAACTTCTTCTCCTGCGGAAATCATATCATAGCCATTTATTCTGCATTACAGTCGGTGAACCGCTTCCCCATTGACACCCTATCCGGCCCTCCCTATCATTTTCACGTCCCCCACAACCGACCAAGGAGTCTTCATGCCTGACCTCCGCAAAGCCGCCGCCATCGTCGGCATTTACGAGCACCCCGCTCGCTACGCCCCCGACAAAAGCGAGCTCCTCATCCAGGCCGAATGCATCATCAAGGCCCTGGAAGACGCCGGCCTCTCCAAAAAGGACGTGGACGCGGTCTTCTCCTCTTCCATGGGCGTCCGAATGCCCAGCATCCCCCTCTGCGACTACCTGGACCTCTCCCCCAAATATGCCGACGACACCTCCGTCGGCGGCGCATCCTTCGAGTTCCATCTAGGCCACGCCCTCGCCGCCATCCACGCCGGTATCATTGACGTCGCCGTCATCACCTACTGTACCCTCCCTCGCTCCGGCGGCATCTCCATCGGCACCGGCGGCGCGGCGCGACTCGGCCCGCCCAAGCTCAACCCTTCGCCCGACAGCTTCGAGGAGCTTTACGGCTTCACCACCGTCGGCCTCTACGCCATGCTGGCTATGCGCCACATGCACCTCTACGGTACCAAGCCTGAGCATCTGGCCGAGATTGCCGTCACCATGCGCAAGCACGCCGGCCTCAACCCCTACGCCATGTATCGAGATCCCATCACCACCCAAGACGTCCTTAACTCTCGCATGATCTCCGACCCACTCCATCTCCTTGATTGCTGCGTCATCAGCGACGGCGGCGGCGCCGTCGTCGTCGCCTCCCCCAAGGTCGCCCGCCAGGCCAAGCACACCCCCGTATGGGTCCTCGGCCAGGCCGAAGGTATCAAGCACCAGGGCGCTGGCCGCCGCGACCTCATGTACCTCGCCGCCTCCGAGACCGCTCCCCGCGCCATCGGCATGGCCGGCGTTAAGCATGACGACTTCGACATGGCTATGGTCTACGACTCTTTCACCATCACCGTCCTCATGACGCTGGAAGACCTGGGCTTCTGCAAGAAGGGCGAGGGCGGAGACTTTGTCTCCGGCGGGCGCATCGCCCTCGGCGGCCAGCTCCCCATCAACACCGACGGCGGCGGCCTCTCCTCCAACCACCCTGGCATGCGCGGCATCTTCCTATTATTAGAGGCTACCCGCCAGCTTCGACACGAATTCAAAGGCACGCCCCGCCAGGTGCCGGACTGCAAGCTTGCGCTAGTCCACGGCACCGGCGGCACCATCGGCGCACGCCACAGCGGCGGCACCGTAGTTCTAGGGAGGGACTAATTATGGCTGATTGGAAGCGACCACTGCCCGCCCTCGTCGGCGAGACCCTGCCCTTCTGGGAGGCCGCCCGCCGAGGCGAGCTCTTAATCCAGCGCTGCGACGACTGCAAGCAGTACCAGTGGTACCCGCGAGGCATCTGCGCCAACTGCTTCACCGGCAAAATCAAATGGGTCAAGGCCTCCGGCAAAGGAAAAGTCTGGACCTTCACCGTCACCCGACAGAACCGCACCCCCGGCTTCGATGAAGGCCCCTACGTCCTGGCCCTGGTGGAGTTGGACGAAGGCGTCAAGATGTTCTCCAACATCGTGGAATGCGACCCCAAACAGGTCAAAATCGGCATGCCCGTCCAGGTCACCTTTACCAAGGCCACCGACCAGGTCTCCGTCCCCTTCTTCAAACCTGCCTGACCCGTTGTACCTGTGTATATAAAGGAAGAAGCCGCCAATTGGCGGCTTCTTCCTTTTCCTTGCTCCCATTCATTTAGCCTAGTGAAAATTGCATTATGTAATGTTGACGCAAATCGCATTCTAATATATCCATAAGATATAGCCCCTTAACAATTCGTTCTTTTGGTCGAGTGCTAACCTAATGGTATAAGGCATCCATCCTTCTCATCCTCTCCCCCTGGAGGAGGAGAGTTGGAGGGGGGTCGGGATGGGAGTTTCCGATCGCTAACCCTAAGCAAACAGTAGAAACAGTTTGGTCTTCGATTTGTTAATCTAGGCCCCTCTTAAAAATTCCGTCCCAAGCCTGTAACCCAACGTTTGGGGCTTTAGGACCGCTCAGAAAATTCAAGTGTGGTGTTGGGAGGTGAGTATCATGAAAATCCTGATCACTTTAGATGGTACCCAATTCGCCGAAGCTGCCCTGGCCCCCGCCTGCCGATTGATGGATGGCCGCGGCACGGAAGTCCACCTGCTGCAGGTCATCGAAGACTCCCGTCCCCTCGTCTCCTCCACCCGCTCCTGGGAGCCCCCCGGTAGAGACCCCATCATCTTCCGAAGCAACTTCGGCGATATGGAATCTGCCCCTACCTATCGCGTCCAGGACCCCGAGCTTAATCGCCAGGTCGATGAGCGGCTTGACCAGGAAGCCCAAGAATACCTTGGCGGAGTCTGCGCCAAGCTAAACAGCGACAACGTTATAACTAAGGTCATCCGCTCAGACAAGGTTGAGGACGCCATCAAGGACTACGCCACCGAACAGGGCTTCGACTTCATCTTTATGGCCACCCACGCCCGCACCGGCCTTCCAGGCCTATTCATCGGCAGGGTCGCCTCAGACCTTCTTCGTAACCTGGACATACCCTTGGTCCTTGTGCGCCCTAGGGACAAATAAATTCGCATACCCTGGAAAGTGAGGCCCACCATGGCACGCTGCGAAGTTTGCAGCAACGACTATGACAAGACCTTTCAAGTGACCCTACAGGACAAGACCCATACCTTCGATAGCTTCGAGTGCGCTATCCATGCCCTGGCTCCGGAATGCACCCACTGCGGCTGCCGCGTCATCGGCCACGGCGTCGAGAAGGACAATCGCATCTTCTGCTGTGCCAACTGCGCCGAGATGGCCGGCGTCACCCAGCTCAAAGACAGGGCCTGACCGGCGCATCGCCTCCTGCATCGATAAACGAATACTTTTGCTCTAATAACGTCTCCTTTGGAGGCGGCAGTATCCTTCCACCCATTGCCTGATTGAGGTAAAATTGGCCTTTGCAAAGCAAAGGCCAATGAGCAAGCTAACTCTCAGGTTACCCGGTTGGGTCCTCCTTCTGCTAGCCCCAGTCCTCCTCCTCATATTCCTCTCCTCCGTGGCCCGTGGCAACGGCCCTGCGCCGGTATCTAT
>VGZZ01000060.1 GCA_016872285.1 SAR202 cluster bacterium
GCGGCTAGTTTACTTTCTGATAAAGGGGAGCTGCTCGAAAGCGCCGCCGACGACGGACTTGGAGTCCATCTTCATGTGCTGCTCCAAAAGGGAGGTGTAGAAGCCACGGAAGTCGTAATTGGGGGCCAGGTCTCCTTCCTGCAGGTCCTTCTCCTCCATGGACGGGTACTCGGAGTAGTGCCCGCCCTTCACGCCCTCCCCTATGGCTATGGCCACTCCGCCAGCCCCATGGTCCGTCCCTGAGCCGTTGTCCCGCACCCTCCGCCCGAACTCCGTGAACATGACCAGGACCACGTTGTCCGAGGCCTTGTGCTCCCTGAGGTCGGCGAAAAAGTCCGCCACCGCCCGGGCCGAGTCCTTCCACAGCTGCTTGTGCCCGGGCATCTGCGAGGCGTGGGTGTCGAAGCTGGCGTGCTGGGTGTAAAGGAACCGCGTCCCCAGATTAGCCAGGTGCACCATGGCCATGGCGCGGAACTTCTTGGCTATGGGGGTGTTGGCGTACTCCACCCCGCTTTTGTACATCTGCGGGGCCACCTTGAGAATGTCCGCGCCCTTTAAGGCGTCAAGGCCCGTCTGGCCCAGGTAGTCCATCACAGGGCCCCTTCCTATGGCAGGGGAGTAGACCCGGGCGAAGCGCTCCAAGGCCCGCTTCCTCTGCTCCTCTCCGTTGATGCCGGTGAGCACCCCGTAGTTCTCGATGTCGGACACGCTGGCTACCGGCACCCCGGGCATAGCCATGGCGCGGGGCAGCCCCTGGCCGAAGTTCACACCGGTCAGAACGTTGTCCTTTTTGGGGTCCAGCTGCTTGATGCCTCTTCCCACCCAGCCCTCGGTCCCCACCTTGGTGGGTTCGCACGTGTGCCAGATGTCCATGGAGCGGAAGTGGGAACGGGGGGAGTTCTCATAGCCTATCCCGTGGATAATGGCCATCTTCCCTTCGTCCCAGAACTTCTTAAGCGGCGCCATCTCAGGGTGCAGCCCGTAATTGTCGTCAATGCGCACCGCCTCGTTCTCCGGGATATAGACGGTGGTGCGGTAGTCGCGGTACTTGCCGTATTTGTTTAGGGGAATGATGGTGTTGAAGTAGTCGTTGCCGCCGGTGAGCTGGAACACTGCCAACACTGGGTCTTTCTTTGCCATTTACTTCTCTCCTTATAGATTGCTTTTAGACCAAACTAGCTTGTCTGTATTCTATCACCCTAAGCCTAACCGGCCCTCCCCATGGCCCGCTTAAAGACCATGGAGAAGGCCCTCTATACGCTTCTAGCAGAACTGGTACTCCCTTGTGGCGGCGATGAGCTGGAGCATCTCGGAGACCCTGGCGGCAAAGGCCCGGCGCTCGGCCTCGGTAGTCCCCCGCTTAAGCGGCCCGCCCGCTCGTGCGTGCTCGATAAGCTCCTTCCTGGTGCCGGAGTTCAGCTCCAGGTGTCCCAGCAGCTCCAATGAGCCGTCCACCAACTCCTCGGGAGTCAGGGTGGACTTGGAGCCCAGCCGGTTGATCATGGAGGCGACGCCGGGGAAGGCGGGGTCTCCCAGCTTGTTGGCCATGAAGTTGACCCGTCTTACCAAAGCCCCGGTGTCGATCCACTCGCTTCCTGTGTGCCAGCCTTCCACTGAGGGGGGGTTGATAAGCTCCTGGCCTTGATACGCCCCTTCCAGTCCGATTTCAAGCACCCCGGGCCTGGGCTCCTTGAAGTCCCCGATAAGCCGGATAGTGCCGGCCACCACTTCAGCGGGGTTTTTCACCTTGGCCCACCACACCTTCTCGTCCTTGAAGAAGGGCGCGTTGAAAAGGAACCTTAAAGTGCTTTTGACGTCGAAGCCTGAGTCCTTGAACACCTTGGCGATGGCGTCGACAGCCTTGGGGTTCTTGGAGGGCACGTCCAGCCATGAGGGGACCTGGACCTCATCCTCCACGAAGAAGTTGTAGAGGTGGCGCGCGATGAACTTGTGGCAGGAGGTCTCTTCCAGGATGATGTTTATGATGTCCTCGCCGTTGAACTTGCCCTTTCTGCCTAAGAAAGTCTTTTCGGAATCGTCGTGGTCCTCTTCCCTATACTCGAAGGTCCAGTGGTGGCGCTGGTAGGGGGTCCTGGGTATCTTGGGGCCGATGGTCCAGCCGGTGAAGGCTCTTGCGGCCATCTTGACGTCGTCCTCACTGTAGTGGCCCTGTCCCATGGAGAAGAGTTCGAGGAGTTCGCGGCCCCAGTTCTCGTTGGGGGCCTTTTTGTGGTTCTGGTTGTTGTCCAGCCAGAAGATCATGGCAGGGTCTTTGGAAAGGCGGATAAGCATGTCGCGGTAGTTGCCCATGCCGTAGTCGCGGAACATCTGGATCTGCTGGAGCATCTCCGGGGGGTTGTCGACCTTGGAGTTGCCGGTGGCGAAGACCATATGCCAGAAAAGGGTGATCTTCTCCTGAAGGGGTCTGTGGGTGGTGTAGAGGTGGTACATGAAGTTGGAGGTGCCCATGGCGGGGGCGGAGGGGACTTCCATGTCGGGGTAGTAGCGGGCTAAGGTGAGGTCGTCGTAGCGGGGCACGCCGTGGGCATCCGGGTCGATAAGCTCCTCCACGGTCTGCTCGTAGCCCTTCTTGGCCCGGGCCTCAAGCTCCTCATAAGAGGCCCCAAACCCCGCCCGGCGCATCAGGTGCGCCATCAACGCTATCTCTTTCTTCGTCGGCATGGCCTTTCCTTTCTTGCAAAATAGTTCTTGTTTTGTCCAGGTAAGGCTCCAAAAGCGTGGGCTTCGCCAAAGCCTTTGGAACGTGAACATTATAGTTTTTACTGTAAAAAAGTGTCAAGAATTTAGCTTTGAACTAGCTTTGCGGACGGTAACGTTTACTCTCTTCCTTAACGGGGCTGGATTTAATCCAGGTCTGCCCCTAAAATTACCCTAACTCGAAAGAGGCTAAGACATTTAGAAAGGGACAAGAGATGCCTAAATTCGCGCGTTATCATGCTCACGGCGAAGTCGCCTACGGGGTAGTGGAAGGCAACGCAGTGAAGCAGATCAAGGGAAGCATTTTCGGGAAGTACGAAGTGACGGACCGTACCCACACGCTGGCTGATGTGAAGCTGCTGGCTCCCTGCACCCCCGGGAAAATCCTCGCTGTCGGGCTCAACTACAAGAGCCACCTCGGCGAGCGAGACCCCATGAAAGAGCCTCTAATCTTCTACAAGCTCCCGTCGTCCGTAGTCGGCCCCAACGAGAACATTATCCTGCCCAAGTCCTTCACGGGCCGCGTCGACGAGGAGGGTGAGTTGGTGGCTATTATCAAAGACCGGTGTAAACACGTCGCCAAAGAGGACGCCCTCAAGCACGTCCTCGGCTACACCTGCGGCAACGACGTCAGCGCCCGCGAATGGCAGCGCGGGGACGGCCAATGGTGGCGCGCCAAGGCGTCGGACACTTTCAGCGCCCTGGGCCCCTACATCGCCACCGGCCTGAACCCCGATAATCTGAACTTGAAGGCTCGAGTTAACGGGAAGGTGGTCCAGGAAGAGAATACCAAAATGTTCCTCTTCAATCTGCAAGAAGTCATCGCCCACGTGACTAAATCGATAACCCTAGAGCCTGGCGATGTCATTTATACCGGCACGCCCGGTAAGACCGCCCAATTGCATGACGGCGACACAGTGGAGGTGGAAGTCGAAGGCGTAGGCGTCCTTCGCAATCCAGTCAAGAACGAGGCATAATTCAAAGACGGAAGCCCCATGAGCGGCCGGCCGCCGCTCATGGGGCGCGTATTCAGTCCAGGAGGTGTGGCATGAAGATGTATATCGGCGGGGAGTGGGTAAGTAAGAGAAACACCGCAGAAGTCATCAATCCTTACGACGGCTCTATAGTAGACACAGTCCCCAAAGCCGACGCTGAGGATGTTGAGACAGCCCTTGCCACCGCCCTAAAGGGCGCCCCAACCATGCGCAGGCTCTCAGCTTACGACCGTTACACCATTCTCCGTAAAGCCGCTGACCTCATAAGCCAGCGCGCCGAGGACTTCGCCCGTACCATAACCCTGGAAGAGGGCAAGGTCATCGCCGAAAGCCGCGCCGAAGTGCAGCGGGCCGTCCAGACCATCACCCTTTCTGCCGAGGAAGCTAAGAGGATTCATGGCGAGACGGTTCCCCTGGATGGTGTTCCAGGCGTAACCCGCCAGTTCGGTTTCACCATCAGGGTACCCTGCGGCGTAGTCGTAGCCATCAGCCCCTTCAACTTTCCTCTTAACCTGGTTTGTCATAAAGTGGGGCCTGCCTTGGCCGCCGGTAACTCAGTCATAATAAAACCAGCCAGCAACACACCCCTTTCGGCTCTAAAACTAACGGAAGTGCTCCTGGAAGCTGGATGCCCGCCGGAAGGCGTCCAGTGCATAACCGGCCCCGGCGGCAAAATCGGCGACCTTCTCTGCGCCGACTCACGAGTGCGCAAGATTACCTTCACCGGCAGCCGCGACGTGGGTGAGCATATAGTGAAAACAGCGGGCCTTAAGAAGGTGACCATGGAGCTGGGTTCCAACAGCCCCCTCATAATCATGCCTGACGCGGACATGGAAAAGGTCGTGGCCGCCACGGTCTCCAGCGGCTACTCCAACGCCGGCCAAGTATGTATATCCACCCAGCGAGTCCTGATTGGCAATAAGGCCTACGGCGACTTCCTGGATGCTCTCAAACCCGCCGTGGAGGGCATTACCACCGGCAATCCCCTGGACGAAAAGGTCAGGATGGGTCCAATGATCCGAGAGGCCGACGCCGCTCGCGTAAATGAGTGGATTAAAGAGGCGGTGGGACAGGGGGCGCGAGTTGTCGCTGGCGGGTCGCGGCAAGGCAGGATGCATCAGCCCACTGTCGTTGCCGACGTCAAGCCCCAGATGCGGATATCGCGCGACGAGCTGTTCGGGCCAGCGGTGGCAGTGACGCGCTTCGGAGATATCAACGAGGCCATCGCCCTTGCCAATGACTCCAAATACGGACTCAGCGCCGGCATTTTTACCCAGAACATCGACTGGGCTATGAAGTTCGCTCGTGAGGTAGATTCGGGTAACCTGATGATCAACTCCGGTCCCCAGTGGCGCGCCGACCTGATGCCTTACGGCGGTCTCAAAGAAAGCGGCATGGGTAAGGAGGGACCGAGATATGCTGTGGAGGAGATGACCGAACTGAAGATGGTGGTCTTCCACCTACAGGAGTAAATATGGCAAGCAAACACAAGCTCGGCGACGTAGCTACCAAGCTCCTCTTCGAGAACGACAAGGTCAAGATTTGGGAGCTTAACCTGGCCCCCGGCGAGTCCAGCGCCTGGCACCACCATACTATGGATTACATAACCGTGGGATTGACCGAAAGCTACATGAAGCGTGAAATGGAGGATGGCGCCGGTGACGAGACCCATCCCATACCAGGCCAGTGGCGTTACGCCGAAAAGCACCAGCCCCATCGTGTCACCAACGTGGGCAAGACTCGCCATCGCAACATTCTCATCGAACTGAAGGAGTCCTAATATGCCGGAAGGCCCCAAGATTTCAAAGCATGACTTCCTCAAGCTGGCCGCCCTCAATGGACTCGACACCTCGGATGGCGAGCACATGGATGAGGTCTACAAGCACTACACTGAGTTCATGGGCGTCATCGAGCAGCTTCGCAAGTTGGATTTGGGAGATGTGGAGCCGTCAAACATCTTCTCGCCGGCCAGGGAGTAGACTGTGTCTGTCTCAGAACTTCATTACTTGAGCGTCGGCAAGCTGTCCGAGCTTATATCGACAAAGAAGCTCTCGCCTGTAGAACTGACCGAAGCGTGTCTTCATCGTGTCGAGGCAACCGAATCTAGGCTTAACTCCTTCATAACTCCTCCGGGCGATGAGGCTCTGGCGGCGGCGCGAAAAGCCGAGAAGGAGATAACTAAGGGTGAGTATAAGGGGCCGCTGCACGGCATACCCTTCGCGCAAAAGGACCTGTTCCACGTGGAAGGAATGCGCAACACCTGCGGCTCCAAAATTCTGGACCGCTTTGTGGCCGACCGCGATAGCACCGTAGTCTCCAGGCTAAAAAATGCTGGCGCCATCATCTTCGGCAAGACCAATCTCCATCAATTCGCCTTCGGCCCCACCGGGCTTAACGCCGACTACGGTCACATGCACAACCCTTGGGATGTGGGTCGGTTGGCTGGCGGCTCCAGCGGCGGCTCTGGTTCAGCTGTGGCCTCTGGTCAGTGCCCCCTAGCTACCGGCACCGACACCGGCGGCTCCGTCCGAATCCCAGCGTCTCTGTGCGGCATCAGCGGCATTAAACCCACTTACGGCCGCGTCAGCCGCTACGGCGTCGAGCCCCTGGCCTGGACACTAGACCACCCCGGCCCCATGGCCCGGACGGTAGAAGACTGCGCCATCGCCCTGCAGTCGATGGCTGGCTATGACCCTAAAGACCCCGCAACCTCTAAGCAAGAAGTCCCGGATTATCGGGAGTCGCTGACTGGAAAAGTCAAGGGCTTGAGGATTGGCGTTCCGGAGGAGTACTGGCAATCGCCCGTCGACCCAAGGGTGCGGGCGTCGGTTGAAGAGGCTTTAGGTGTCTTCAAGAAGATCGGGGCCACGGTCAAAAAAGTGTCGTGGCCTATGTACAAGCACTCGGCTACCATCTCCACACCCCTAATTTATGCCGAGGCCACGGCTTACCATCGCGACCAGTTGCTGAAGCGAGGCAGGGAGTATGACCCTTCCATACGCTGGAGGCTGGAGGTGGGGCTGTTCATTACCGCCGAGGACTATCTAACTGCTTTAAGGGCTAGGGAGGCCTACAACCAGGAGACCCTGGGACTACTGAAAGATGTGGACTTGCTGGTTGGCCCCACCGAGCCTGTGGTCGCGCCCCTCATTGAGGCTACAGACCTTCGAGTTAACGGTGTGCCTATCGGCGCCATCGGCGCTTTGACTCAATACACCCGCCCCTTCAACATCACTGGCTTTCCCGCCCTGTCTGTGCCCTGTGGATTTGTGGAAGGCTTACCCGTAGGTCTGCAATTGGCCGGGCGTCCTTTTGACGAAGCCACCGTGCTCAACACTGGCTATTCCTACCAGCAAGCCACCGACTGGCATGAGAGGCGTCCGCCCATTTAGGACAGTGTTGTTGGCGTGTGGTTTTGTTGTTGCTCTAATGTCGGCTGGCGTACAATAGGATTGTAGATAACGCTTTAGTAAGGCCCTAATGACATCTCTTTACGAAAAATTGGACTCTATAGAGGCTCGATATAAAGAGCTTTCCGAGCTAATGTCCCAGCCGGACATAGCCGCTGACTACGCCAAGTTCCAAGTCCTGGCAAAAGAGAGCGCCGGCCTTGATGAGACCGTCAAAATATATCAGGAGCTGAAGAAGGCCCAAAAGCAGCAGAATGATGCCAGGGCCATCATCGAAGGCGAAGACGACGATGAACTCCTCGCTCTGGCTAAGGAAGAATTGCAAAGCTCGTCGGAGCGTGCCGAAACTCTCGAGCGCAAAATAAAGATATCGTTGTTGCCTAAAGACCCCAACGACGAGCGTAACGTTATCGTGGAAGTCAGGAAAGGCGCCGGTGGGCGTGAGGCGGGCATCTTTGCGGGCGACCTCTATCGAATGTATAGTCGCTACGCTCAGCGGCAGGGCTGGCAGGTGGAGGTGCTCGATTCCAACCCCGAGGAGATGGAAGGCTTCAGCGAGGTTGTGTTCGCGGTCAAGGGTGATGGGGCTTTCAGCAGGCTGAAGTATGAACGCGGCGTCCATAGGGTACAGCGGGTTCCCCTGACCGAAGCCTCCGGGCGTATCCACACCTCTACCGCTACAGTGGCGGTGCTGCCGGAGGCCGAGGAGTTGGACGTGAAGGTGAACCCTGACGAGCTTCGCATCGACGTGTTCCACGCTGGCGGCGCCGGCGGCCAGAACGTGAACAAAGTGGCTACCGCCATTCGCATTGTCCATTTGCCAACCGGCCTGGTGGTCACCTGCCAGGACGAGCGCTCCCAGCACAAGAACAGGCAGCGGGCTATGGAAATCCTACGCGCGCGCTTGTACGAAGCAGAGCGGGAGAAACGCGAGTCCGAGATCTCCGAGTCCAGACGCGCTCAGGTGGGCGGCGCCGAGCGGGCGGAGAAGGTCCGCACCTATAATTTCCCCCAGGACCGGCTGACTGACCACCGTATAGGCCAGAGCTTCTACGGCCTGCCACGCATCATGGACGGCGGCCTCGATGATGTCATTGAAGCACTAACCGCCGACGAGCAGGTCAAAAACCTGGAAGCAGCCCTGGCCGTCTAGCCCCCGTTAGCTTTCGATTTGCGGCTTCTAAATCCTGGATGTGTCCATGACTATAGCCCAATGGCTCCTGGATATTCGCCAAGCCTTACTCAAGGCTGGCATATCTGAAGAAGAGGCATGGACCGAGTCGGAATTGATTCTGCGAGAAACTCTTGGCCTAGACCGTACCCAACTACACCTCCAGGCCATGGAGTCAGTCTCGTCCATTCTAGCCGAGAAGCTGGAACACATCGTATCCTGCCGCGCCAAGCGTGAACCTCTGGCATACATCTTCGGCCACTGGCCCTTCTACGGCCTGGATATCATTGTCACGCCGGACGTTCTCATACCCAGGCCGGAGACTGAAGGATTGGTCGAGATAGCAATGGCCCTTTGCCGCCGGCTGCAAGCTAAGAAGCCCTCACGGAAGGTTGTCGATGTAGGTACTGGTAGTGGAGCAGTGGCTGTTGTTCTAGCCAAGGAGGCCGGTCTTGAAGAGGTTATGGCTGCTGATTCTTCTCGCGAGGCGCTGGGAGTGGCCCATCGAAACTTGTGTAAATACGGACTGGGCCACAGGGTAAAGTTGTTGGAGGGGGACCTTCTGGAGCCTATCGCGAGTCCTTTGGACCTGATCATCGCCAACCTCCCCTACATTCCCACCAGCCGCCTCCCCAATCTGCAACCCGAGGTGCGATGGGAGCCGCGTCAAGCCCTGGACGGAGGCCCTGATGGATTGAATGTAATCAAGAGAATGCTGATGCAGGCTAAGAGGAAGCTAGCCGCTGGCGGGTCCATTCTCCTGGAAATCGATGAAGGACAATCAGAACCGCTAAAAGCCTTCTCGAAAGACCTATTTCCAAATGCTGCGATGTCAGTGGAGAAGGACCTGGCGGGGCTGGACCGATACTTCTTACTTGAGTCCGACAGCCTGCTGGACTAGTCGGAGGAGGGCAGACTGCGGGGGGCCTGGACCTCCATGGGCTGATCGCAGCAGACAGCTACGCCCACGCCTGCCTTAACGCACAAAACCAGGGTGCCGCACTTTTTGCAGGCATACCTTTTTCCTAATTGATTGGCCATGAAGATTTAAGACTTTAGTTGCATGGGCTGGCCGCAGCATGTGAGAGCGCCGCTGCCGCCTTTAGTCACCAGTAATTCAGAACCGCATTTTGCGCAGACGTACCGCTTCCCTGTTTGGTTTGCCACAACAATCCCCATGCTCTTGATAGCTTTAATTCTAGTCATTCAGACGCAAACGGGTCAACGCCTAGAAGGCGGCGGTGGCCTCTATCTCTATCTTAAGTCCGGCCCTTGCCAGTCCGGGCGACGCTACTAGTGTGCTGGTTGGGTACTGCCCCTTGAAGACCTCTTCCACCAGCGCATCGAATTTTGATATCAGCGGCCTGAAGGCAGGCATGTCGGTGACATATATCACCATGCGGACCACGTCTGAAGGCTTGCCGCCTTCCGCTTCTACAATGCGTTTGATCCTATCCAGGGTTACCTTTGCCTGAGTGAGAACGTCGGCGGCCTCAGCGGGGGTATTAACAGCGGTGCAGCCGGAAATGAAAAGCATATCACCGGCGCGAATACTGCGCACATAGTTTCCAATGGTTGGAGCTATTGATTGATGGTTATTCCGTGTCTTCCTCATATTGGCCTCCTGTAAATTAAACTCGCGCCCGATGGAAGCGCATTATAAGGACTGTAGAGGCATAAGTCTCCCCTTATCCTTAATTCATACCAATAGCAGATTGAGAAAAAGAAAGGCCCCCGACTATCGGGGGCCTTTTCTTCAGGAGTCTATTGGTTAAGCGTGAACCCTGCGATTGCGGCGCAGGAAGTACCCGCCGCTGACCAGAATGAAGGCGCCTGCTGCTAGGGCAATGACAGCGAACACTGTGTAGCTGACATCGCCGGTTGAAGGAGGCACAGGAGCGGGAACAAACACTATGGGATTGTAAGTAGCCATGTTCTGGGCGCCCAGGTGCGCCTGAGCGGCTCCGCCCTCACCGGTACCCCATGTGATGGTGCCGTCGCGGTTGGCGTCGAATCCATGAAGGGACCTATTCAGCAGGAGTTCGGCATTGGAGGCGTAAGCCTTAGCTACCGTCAGGGAGTCGGTGGCGCGGCCCTGGATGGCAGCGTCGCGGGCCTGACCGGCCCAACTGGCTACGTTATCTGAGGACTGGGAAACGTTAGGCTCGAACCTGGTTATAACAACGTCGCCGGAGGAAGCTGTTAGCGCCAGCTGAGCGTGAGTCTTGGCCAGTCCAGCATACTTGAGAACGCCTGCTCCGTCGCCCGGATTGCCGGAGGAAGCGACGAAGTTGGCGCCGGCAGAACCTTCCACAATGTTAATGACGTTGGCAAGATGGAGCTTCACATCGCTAAGCGTCGTGGAAGCAGCTGCCACGCCGGCATGGTAATGCGCCAGATCAGTCTGCTCCCGCAGGCCGACAGTTATGCCCTTAGGCACGCCGTTATGAGGCCCGGAGGTGTAGTTCGGGTTGCCGTTTAGCGAATAAAGGAGGTGGCGAATATGAGGCAAGGCGCCCGAAGGAAGCTGGTCGCGATAAGCAACTTTGGTGGACGCGTTGGCGCTGCTATCCGGGACAGGCTCAATGGTGATCTCAAACTTATCGTATATCGAGGCCAGATTGCGCTTCTCGGGGTTTGAATACGTGTGAGCGACAACACCGCTGGCGTTTACAGCCAGGATGCCCACGCTTATCCTAGCGCTCCCGTTGTCGGTAACCAGCCAGCCTTCATAAGCCTCGTTAGCGTTGAGCTTTGTTACGTTGGTCAGGTTTACCACCAGCTTGTCAGAGGGACCGGGGGCGGACTCTTTTATCACCGCATCACCTTGGATATTGGCTTGCGCCAGACTGGCGGGGATAAGAATTGCCAGAAGGGCAGCCAGAAGAGAAACTGAGATTAGCCTGAAAAAGTACATTGAACCTCCTATACCGCTGTCGCGAAGGGATTATTTTCGCTATTTAACTACGCTACAGTACGGAAAACGGATTACACCAGTCAAAACTGGAGGCGTATTATAAGGGTATAGTAAGACTATTGGCAAGAGTTTTTAACGTCTAAAAAAAGGATAATTCGAGAGAAACCCAGGCTTCCTCCTGCCCTGCTCTTTTTATGAAGTGCGGAGAAAGGCGCCGACGTCGCCGGTCACCCTAGTTATAGCGCTCCAGCGGCCTCAGGTTGGATATATCCGGCTTAAGGCCCTGTCTCTCCACTCTAGTCAGTAAGCTGGTGATAGCTTCGTTGATAGGGGTAGGGACATTGGCCTGCTTCCCCTTCTCGACTACGTAGCCGTTGAGGTAGTCAATTTCAGTCCGGCGCTTCTTCATGAGGTCTTGAAGCATGGAGGGCAGACCCTCCCCCCGCTCCTTGGACCGAAATGCCATTTCTGTCTCCACATCCTCCATAGCTGCGGCATCTGAGTCGGCCTGAAGATACTTCTGCGCGGGAATGCCGTTAATAGGCTCGACTGTAATCCCCAGGGCCTGCCCTACCCGGATGGCCTCAGCCGCGGCGCGTATGAGAATCCGGCGAGTGGCGGGATTGCGGCGCACCTCGGCGGACGAAAGGCCAGTAATGCCGGCCATAGGGTTGACCATGCAGTTGACCGCCAGCTTAGCCCATCGCTCGCCCCAGGTATTTGACGTGGTCTTCGTTATACCGACGGCGGACATCATCTGCGCTAGTTCTTCAAGCCGAGGCGTAACGCGGCCATGCAGCTCGCCGACGGTGATGGCTAGCGCCTCCGGCTCGTTGGTGCGGAGGGCGTTAGCCGGCTCGTACATCGCGCCGCCCAGAGTGAGGATGCAGGACAGGACCCGGGTGTAGCCGGCGATAGGACATATCCAGTCCTCATTTATGCTGTTCTGGGCCGACACTATCGCGCCGTCAGACTTGAGATAAGACAGCACGAACTGGGTGGCCCATTTCGTGTCGTAAGACTTGACACAGATAAAGATCCAGTCGAACCGCGGGTTTAGGGCGCTGACCTCGGAGAGATGTAAGGCCTTGACCGGAATCTGCTGGTCGCCGTGAGTCCCGCTGACCCGGAGGCCCCTCTGCTTCATTGTGTTGACGTTTTCAGGCCACTGGTCTATGAGGGTGACATCGTAGCCGGCCTTGGTGAGGGGCCCGCCAATGGTGCCCCCAATGGCGCCGACGCCTATGACGCCGATTTTTTTAGAGTTTTTCTTAATCTTAAGGGGCATGGGGTGGTGCGCTCCTACGGAGTTAATGCGTGAAGATTGTGGAGGAACACCTGTAGTTTGGCAAGAAGTCAGGTTCGGTAGGAAGCTGTGACCTACTTGCTCAGATGCTTCTCAAAGAAAGCAAAGACCTTCTGCCAGCCGTCCATAGCCGCGTGGTGCCGGTAGTTAGGCGTGTTGTAGTTAAAGAAGGCGTGGGCTGCCCCTGGATAGCTATGGAATTCATAAACCTTGCCGTATTTCTTCATCTCTTTTTCTTGCTGGGCCACGTGGGCCGGGCTGGGACTCTTGTCGTCCTGGCCGAAGAGTCCCAATACTGGACAAGCCAGGTCTTTAGTGTATTCGATGGGCGCGACGGGCATAGCCGCTGTCAACTCCTCCTTCGACATGACCACAAGCCCGCCCCACAGGTCTACGCATGCGCGAAACAGCTTTGAGCGGCATGCCGCCAGGTACGAATGCCGCCCGCCGAAGAGGCCGAGCTTACCATTGATGTAGGGAAGAGATAGAAGGTACCGGCCGCTGCCCTCCACGTCGCCGACGGCCCGGTTATCCGACAGGCCACCCTGAGCTTTGACACGGTCGGCGACCTCCAGCGGGTCGCCGGGGCCGGCGCGGGAGTAAAGGTTAGGACAGATGGCGGCGTAGCCTCGACGGGCCAGCCTGAGAGCGGCTTCTTTCCACCAGTCGTCCCACCCTGCCGGTGGTGAATGACTACGACACCCGGGAAAGGGCCGGGCTCCAGAGGTCGTCCAAGATATGAGGTAACAATGTCGCCGTTATGACCGGGATATTTGACAACCTCAGCGAGGAGGGGGTCGTAGATATCAATTTTAGGCATCAGGCACTTTCCAATACTAACGGCCCTTGCGCTGGATAAACTCTTTGAAGCCTTCTTCCACTGGGAGTCCTTTGTACTGCCCGTGCCGCGCATCAAACTCGGCGTCCCACTGCTGTCTCCATGAGCGGCCCAGACCATCGATAATGAGGGCTTTAACCCCCTGAACCGATGTAGGGTAGTTGGCTGCGATGAGTGAAGCCAACTCGCGCGCCTTATCCATGAGCTTGCTGGCGGGGACCAGGTGGTTCAGCAGCCCCAGTTGCCGCGCTTCCTCGGCCTCGACAACTCGACCGCTGTAGAGAAGCTCCTTGGCCTTAGGCCAGCCGATCATGTGCTGCAAAGTCCAGGTGCCGTTAAGCTGTCCATATGCAACTGCCAGGAACCGGAACTTGGAGCGCTCGCAGCCCACCAGGAAGTCCAGCGAGGTAGCCAGAATAGTGCCGCCGCCATAGCATAAGCCGTTGATAGCGCCGATGATGGGCTTCTTGCAGGTGGCGATTTTCCACTGGGCGTTGTACCTGGTAGGCTGGGCCTCCTCCTTTTGGGCGTCGGTATAA
>VGZZ01000061.1 GCA_016872285.1 SAR202 cluster bacterium
TGCCTCCCCGACGCCGCATCCACGGAAAACCCCGCGATGCTGTCGTGCCCTCGGTTGGGCGCGTAAAGGAACTTGCCGTTAGGCGTCATACGAATCTGCGCACAGGTGTTTTGGCCCTTGAAATCGACAGGCAGGGTGGAGACTGTCTGGAATGGACTCAAAGTACCTGACTTCGAATCCATGTTGTAGGCGGTCACGCTGCACCCCTGCTCGTTGGAGAAATACACCACGTTCAACCGGGGGTGGAAGCAGTAGTGCCGGGGCCCCACCGGTTCCTTTGGCTCCACCCTGTCCGGCGAGTTAGGTGTAATGCGCCCCGTAGCTTCGTCAAATTTGAACTGCAGGATCATGTTCGGCCCGTTCCCCGCGATGTGCGGCAAAAAAGCGAATCGATTTGTGGGATCTGTCTGGAAGCAGTGAGCGCCCCGCGCCGTCTTCAGCCTCACCACCGGCGGCCCCTCCACCGACCCATCATCGCTGATGGGATGGATCGTCAGGCCCGCTCCTTCATAATACGCCGACAGAACAAACAGCCCCTTTCTGTCCGTCGATATAAAACACGGGTCCGTCTCCAGTTCCACCGTACCGGACAGCGTCAGCTTTCCCGTCTTCTGGTCGATGTTGAAGCTGGATATCTGCTTGGAGCCGCGCCGCCCGATGTAAAGGTTCCGCCTCGACGGGCTGATGGCCGTTGGGGCCGGCCCTCCCGGCACCTTCGTCTCCCCCCTGGCAGTCAGCGCCCCGGTCTTGGAATCAATGGTAAAGGTGAGGACTTTATCATCACCCATCAGCGTAACATACATGTAGTCAGGCACTGGGTCACCGTCCTGTCTCTAAAAGATCAAGACGGCCCTATCTTACACCAGACCACGGCCCGCCAGTGTCCCCGCCCGGCCGCCGCCCTTACCCCCTCACCACCTGCGCCGCCTCCCTTATCGCCTCCTCCGTCCGCTCCAGTTCCCGCGCCGAGTGCGCCAACGACACGAACCCCGCCTCGAAGGGCGACGGCGCGAAATATACCCCCAGCTCCAGCAGCTTATGAAAAAATCGCGCGTACTGCTCTCGGCTACACTTCGCTACGCTTTTCCACCCCGTCACGGCAGGCTGGCCGGTGAAAAAGCACGTCAGCATAGACCCGACCCGGTTCACCCGCACCGCCATCCCGGCCTCCCCAAAGGCCCCCTCCAGCGACCCCGCCAACGCCCGCCCCTTCGACTCCAACTCCTCATATACCCCGGGCTTCTTCAGCAAGTCCAGCGTCGCCACCCCCGCGGACATCGCCACCGGATTCCCCGACAGCGTCCCCGCCTGGTACATAGGCCCCAGCGGCGACACCTGTTCCATAATGTCTCGCCGCCCTCCGTAGGCTCCCACCGGTAAACCCCCTCCAATAATCTTGCCCAGGCACGTTATGTGCGGCTTCACGCCGTAAAGCTGCTGCGCCCCGCCATAGGCGACCCGAAAGCCAGTAATAACCTCGTCAAATACCAGCAGTGCGTCGTGTCTCGACGTCATCGCCCGCAGCCCCTCCAGGAATCCCTTCTGCGGCGCCACCACCCCCATGTTCCCCGCCACCGGCTCGACGATGACGCACGCTATCTTCCCAGAGTTGGCCTTGAAATGCGCCTCGACGGAATCGAGGTCGTTGTATTCAGATATCAGGGTGTCCCGCGCAAAGGATGCCGTGACGCCGGCGCTGTCCGGCGTGCTGTGGGACGCCGCGCCGCTCCCCGCCTTCACCAGCAGCGCGTCGGCGTGGCCGTGGTACCCCCCGTCGAACTTGATAATCTTGTCGCGTTTGGTGTACGCCCTGGCCAGCCTCAGCGCGCTCATGGCCGCCTCGGTCCCCGAGCTGACAAACCGCACCAGCTCCATAGACGGGAACGCCTGCACCACCCGCTGCGCCAGCTGCGTTTCTATTTCCGTCGGCGCCCCGAACCCCGTGCCCCTGTCCAGCGCATCTTTTACTCGAGCCAGGACAGTGGGGTGAGCATGTCCAAGAATAAGCGGCCCCCAGGAGCCGACGTAGTCGATGTACTGATTGCCGTCGGCGTCCCAGATATGGGGACCCAGGCCTCGCTGAATAAATAGAGGCGTCCCGCCCACGGCCCGCCACGAGCGCGCCGGGCTGTTGACGCCGCCGGGTATAAGCCTTCGCGCCCGGGCGTACAAGTCTTCGGAGCGCTGGCGGCCCATGTTAGTCCTGGTCGGACTGGTCAGGCTGGTCGGGGTCCTCGCCGTCGGCCACCCCATACAACTCTTTGATGGCCTGCAGGTGCGATGGCGCCTTGGGCGACTTTAGCGACTCCATAGGCTTGTGCAGCAGCTTATTCGCCAGCGAACGGCTGAACTGCTCCAACGCCCTCTGCTGCTCCGGCGACAGGTCCGGCAGCTTCCGAAGCGCCTTCTCCAATTCCGCCTTCCGAATCGACTCCGCTTCCCGCCGCAGCCCCTGGATCAACGGCTTGGCCTCCAGCGAGCGCCACCACTTGGTGAACCGCTGCAATTCCTCCTCGACGATAGCCTCCGCCACTCCCGCCGACTTCAGCCGCTCGCGGCGGTTCTCCTCGGCCACCGCCTCCAAATCGTCGATGTTGAACAGATGCACGCCGTGGATTTCACCAGCCCGAGGGTCGATGTCCCGAGGCACCGCCAGGTCAAAGGCGAACAGCGGCCGGTCTTGCCGCCCGACCATCACCTTTGCCACATCCTCACGAGTGAAAATAGCATCCGGCGCTTCCGTAGCTGATATCAAAATATCGGAGGCCTCCAACGCTCCCACCACGTCCTCGAAAGGCATCGCCTCGCCATGCAGCTCCAGCGCCAGTTCTTCCGCCCGGCTAAAGGTGCGGTTGGCGATAACCAGCCGTCCCACGCCCGAAGCTCGCAGCGCTCTCGCCACCAGCGTCCCCGCCTCGCCCGCGCCCACCAGCAGCGCCGACCTGTCCCGCAAGTCGTCCAGCACCCGTTGCGCCAGTCGCACCCCAGCGTAGCTCACCGACAGCGCGTTCTTGCTGATATCCGTCTCGTCCCGCACGCGGCGTCCCGCCCTCAGGGCGTAGTGGAACAGCCGAGATAGCGGCACGCTGGGTGTGGATACCGCGGCGCTGGCCGTCAGGGCCTCCCTAACCTGGCCAAGTATCTGGTGCTCGCCCAGGATCATCGAGTCCAGGCCCGAGGCTACCCGAAACAGGTGCCGCGCCGCCCCCTCACCCTGGTATCGATATAAGTGCGAGGCCAGGGTATCCGGCGCGGGAGTTTGGAAGCTGGCAAAGAAGTCTTCTATGCCTTTGCGAACGGCTTCTTCATCCTTGGCGACGGCGTATATCTCCATGCGGTTGCATGTGGATAGGATGACGCCTTCGTTAATATAGCCTCGGAGGGCCAATATCGCGTCCTGCAAGTCGTTTTTGGAGAAAGAGAGGCTCTCCCTGACGGACAGCGGGGCCGTCTTGTGGTTCAGTCCGGCGCAGTAGACCTGCAAGCGACCTCTACCTCCACTGTTATAGTCCCTGCCACGCATCCCTTCTACTCTAGCACCAAGCCAGGGAATTGTAATGTAGCGTGAATTTTTTCGCAATCTTTTCCACCGTTGGCTATCCGCGTCCCCTACTGCTAAAATGGCCCCCGTAGCCTCCCTTGACCCTGAACCCATCCAAACCAACCTCAAGGAGCATCCATGAAAGTCATCAAGATCGCTGACGTCCCCAAGACAGACATGACCAACCAGCCCATCTTCTTCGGCGGCAAGATCTCTCGACAGCCGCTGGTGGACGAGAAGTCCAGCAAGTTCTTTAACTTCTCCGTCGTGAACTTCGACAAAGGCGCCCGCAACAAGTGGCACATTCACTCCAGCGACCAGATCCTGCTGGTGACGCGAGGCAAGGGCATTGTCGCCACTGAAAAAGAGGAGCGCAGCGTTACGGAGGGCACGGTCATCCACGTTATCGCCGGCGAGAAGCACTGGCACGGCGCCTCCAAGGACTCGGACTTCTCCCATATCACCCTTACCGCCGTCGGCAGCACCACCGAAATGGTGGCCTAGTCCCCCTTCCCCCGCTTCGATTCATAATTTAGGAGCGCAATTATGACCGCCAGAGCCCAAAACCTCGTTGAGGGCGCCGGCCTGGTGCCTGTCTCTGAAGACCCTTTCTGTAGAGAGGCGCGCCTCGGCACCCTGGACTCCCTCATAACGCCCACCGAACGCTTTTATATCCGCAATCATTTCCACGAAGTCCCTGATATCGACCCCCGCGACTACCGTCTCACCATCGACGGCCTCGTCCGCAAACCTCTCTCCTTGTCCCTGGACGACCTCACCGCCATGCCCTCCACCGACCTGGTCGTAACTCTGGAGTGCGCCGGCAATAGCCGCTCCTTCATCACCCCTCCCGCAGAGGGTCTAGCTTTCAAGCACGGGGCCATCAGCACCGCTCAGTGGCGCGGCGTGTCCCTGGCCTCCGTCTTGAACAACGCGGGCCTTAAAGATGGCATCAAGGAGGTGGTCTTCCACGGCGCCGACCACGGCGAGGAGGAGGAACACGGCCGCAAGCTGGACATCGACTATGGCCGCAGCCTCCCCCTCGAAATAGCCCTCGACCCCAACATCATCCTGGCCTACGAGATGAACGGCCAGCCCTTAACCCCCGGCCACGGCTTCCCCCTGCGGCTCGTAGTCCCCGGCTGGTTTGGCATGGCCTCCGTCAAGTGGCTCACTAACATCCACCCCACCGATGAGCCATACCACGGCTTCTTCCAGAAGCGACGCTATGTCTATATAAACGAGGGCACGGAGAACGTGGCCGAGCGCCAGCCCGTCTCGGCGTTAAAAGTGAAGTCCCTTATCACCCACCCTCGACACGGTGAGGTTATCCAGCCCGGCCCCTACACCGTCCGGGGCTTCGCCTGGTCCGGCGCGGGCGAGGTTGCCAAGTTGGACGTGAGCGTCAACGGCGGCAAAAGCTGGCGAAAGGCCAAACTTGAGCGCGCCGCCAACTCCGGCGCCTGGCAGCCCTGGGAACTCCCATGGCAGGCCACCGACCCGGGTCACTACGTCTTCATGGCCCGCGCCACCGACTCCGCCGGCAACGTCCAGCCTCGCACCGTTCCCTGGAATTTCCGCGGCTACGCCAACAACGCCATCCACACCATCGCCATAGAAGTCCCCTTCACTTAGCGCGTTTCATTAAGCATGTAACCCGAGGCCCGTCCGCCTGAGTTGGATTGGCCTCGGGACTTATCTCCACAGTCGCAGTCGCCCCAATGCGTGCTAAACTTTGAGTCCAGAGAAGGGACCGAGAGCATATAACCTATTCGCGACAGCCCTTCCCAACCGCCTCTAAAATGATCCCAAGGTGCAGTTATGGAATGTAAATTCGCCTTCCTGTGCGATTATGCTTCACAAGACCGGAAGCTCCATGCCATAGGCATCGGGTTTGATACCATTTTCACCCCCGCTGTTCCCTACAAGCACGCGATGATGTGTTTTGTGGCCCATATGCAGGGCTCCATCGCGGAGGGGGGCAGCAAGGAACTATCTCTTCGTCTGATAGACGCCGACGGCGTGGATGTCATCCCGCCTGTTAAGCAAAAAATCGGCTTCCAGGTTAAGCCTCCGCGGCTGACAGGGGGCGTGAATGTCGTCGCCCAGCTAGGCAACGTACAGTTCTCCAAATACGGCGCCTACGCCGTCCATCTGCTGGTCCAGGGAGAGGAGAAGGCGGCGCTGTCCTTCAACGTCTCTGAGCCGCCTAAGCCCGCCTGAGGTCCCCTCACCTACCCCATCGTGTACTTCCCCGGCTTCAGGCACCGCTGCGCCTCTCGAAGCACATACTCCCGCGCCTCCTTGGGCAGCACCCGCTCCCCCGCCTTCGAGTTCTCCTTCACGCGCTCCGGCTTTGTCGTCGCCGGTATCAGAGTGCTCACCCGAGTGTCCGATATAAGCCACGCCATCAACGCTTGTCCCCATGTCTCGATGCCATATTCCCGCAGCGGCGTCAGGTCCGGCTGCCGCTCCAGCCTATCGATGAGTATGCCATGCCCCACCGGCCGCATCACGATAACCCCAATGCCCTTGGACTCCGCCAGCGGCAGTATCTCCTTTTCCACCTCCCGCTCCATCACATTGTAAGAAATCTGTATTGTGTCTATCCGGCCCGTCCGCATAATCTCCGCCATCTCCGCCAGCGCCGTCGGCGAATAGTGGCTTAGACCGATGAGGTCAATTTTGCCCTCGGCCTTCATCTCCTCCAGCACCGGCAGGTGCGTCCGCCAGTCGATGAGGTTGTGTATCTGCATAACCTCAATATGGTCCGTCTTCATCAGCTCGAAGGAGCGGTTCATCTGCTTGATGCCCGTCTCGCGGCCCGAGCACCACACCTTCGTCGCCAGCAGGAACTTGTCCCGCTTCCCCTCTATGGTGATGCCGATGACCTGCTCCGCCCGCTTGTACATGGGCGACGTGTCGACAAAGTTGGTGCCGTAGGTGACGCAGTTATCGAGTATCTTTTTCCGCACCTCAATCTCCTCCGGCTTTTCGACGTCATACGTCCCCGCCGACCCCATCCCAATCACCGGCAACTCTAAATTCTTAACCTTCCGCTTTATCATCTTTTATCTCCTGTCATTTCATCAGGGGTAATTTGCATCCCTCGCTGGCCCCATTTGTCCTCTCCCCCCTTGAGGGGGAGAGCTAGAGAGGGGGGTCGGGGTGGCAGGGCGGGGGCTCGTCTCTAACCACCGCGCTTTTCTTCCTTCGCCAGAGTATATCTAAAATCGCAGTGGCTGGCCCCCTCCATAATCGTCTGCGTCCGCGTTAGCTTTATCTTCGGATTGAACCCTTGCGACATCGCCCAGTCCCGCCCGCACGAAAATATAGCTCCCAGCTCCTCTATCCCCATCTCCTTGTACATCTCAGCGTACTTGCATCGAGTGATGTTGTACGACAGCTTGCTCTCCGACGCCTCGACCATCTCCGTCTCCAGCGCCCCGGACGCCGTCCACGGCCCTCGATTCCCCACAAACTCCCGCAACCCCTTGCCTCCGGCCCGTTGCGCCAGCTCCCGCCCTTGCTCCTGCGCTATCTTTGTTATTACCCGCCTCGCGATGGCGTATGCCTTCTCCTTCCCCATCTCCTCGGCAAAAGCGCGAATCATCGGCTCCAAGACCATCGCCTCAATGCGGCGCCGCGTCAGCACCGGCATCTGGTTTATATCTGTCGTCATGTCCATCTTGGCACCCCTGATTAGCATAAAAGGACATGTCCTCGTGTCCTTTTCCCCGTCGCCGACATTAGCAAAAGCAGGGCATCATGTCTATATGATGGCCTCTCCCTCCAGGGCGGTGGGGTTGTCGAAGTGAAAAACGGTAAGGAGGCAACGCTATGTGCCTGAACTGTGGATGCGGCAAGTACGATGACGATCACGGCAAGTCTCACAACATTACCACGCAGGATATAGAGCAGGCGGCTGAGGGCGAGGGCATGTCGGTCCAGGAGACCGCCAACGAGATGATCAAAGGCCTGGAAGCCGCCTCCTGGCACCCCGAGACTGCCCAAAAAGCCTAAACGTACACAGTCTTGATACCTTAAGGCCCTCCGATGAATCGGAGGGCCTTTATTATTCCCTGTTACCTCCCCGCTAGCGCCTCCATAGTCTTCCCTATCCGCCGCTTCGACTCCGCCGACCACGCTCGAAACGTCAGTATCGGCAGGTCCACCCCGGCATCCATATGCTCCGCGATGCGCTCCCGGCACTCCCCAGCATCGCCGATAATCGCAAACGACTCCACCATCTCCTTCGTCACCAGCTTGGCCGCCCGCTCCCTGTCCCCTCGGCGCCACGCCTCCGCCACCACCGCCGTCTCCTCCTCGAACCCGCTCTCGGCGATAAGCCGGTTGTACCGGGGGTAGAACCCGCAGGTGTAAGCGATGGTCTGCCGCACCTCCGCCTCAGCCCCCTTCCGGTCCTTGGTCACATAACACGTCAGTAGGCTGGTTATCTCCACCTCCGACCCCTTCCGCCCCGCCGTCTTGGCCGACTCGGCGATAATCTTCCGTATCTCCCGCACTCGCTCCGGCGTGTTCTTGGTCAGAATAACCCCCTGGGCCATCTGCCCCGACAGCGCCATCAGCTTGTCGAACACCGCGCCCAGATATATCGGTATCTCTTTTCGATAGGGCTTGAAGGCAAAGCCGAAGTGGTCGATGTTGAATACCTCGCCCTTGTAGCTGGCCGTTCCGTCCCGCCACAGCGCCCGCGCTATCTCCATCGTCTCCTTGATACGTGTTAACGGCTTCGAGTAGGGCAGCCCGTGCTCCCCCTCCACCTGCACCTTGTGGCTGGAGCCCAGACCCAGCACAAACCGCCCCTTTGAGTATGTGTCCACGCAAGCCGCTGCCATAGCGATGGTCGGCGCGCTGCGGATGAAGACGCTGCTGATGTCGGTGCCTAGCCGCACTCGCTTGGTCGCCAGGGCGCAGGCCGTTAGCAGACTGAACTGGTCGCCGCCGCTCCCCTCCGACACCCAAAACGAGTCGTATCCCAGTTCCTCCGCCCTCGACGCCAGCTTGGGCATCTCCGGCGGGTCGAAACCGCCCCCAAAACTCGCCGCCAGCCTCAGTTTTGCCAATACAGACCTCCTTCAAGAGCCATGTCAGCTTGGGATATAAGTGTACATCGACCCTCTAAAAATCGGAATTCAGGTTATGAACCCTTGGTTCCGTAGTATAAAAAGTACCTACATTAGACCATCTGTACTGAAATGGACTAATGCATAGCGCGAATCATCTCGGCCCTATGGATGGCCTATCTGGTCCCCTCCCCATCTATGATGGAATTAAGGAGTGCCAGAATGAAAGCGCCTATGAACACTGGAAGGGGAAACCCCTTCTTGAGCAAAAGCGCAGCCACTCATAGCTGCTACACGGCTTTTGTGAATAATCGACTCGTACTGCCGTACAGAGGCGGCAAGCCTGCTCAGCCCTTGGCTCAGCGAGTGCACAGAAAACTGCGTTCCTTCGTCCAAGATTCCGCCTTCCCCTGTGTTGGCGCCAAAGCGGCTTTCAATCAGGGCTCATATCGTTTTGGAATGTACCCTCATATGAACTCGCCTCCAGCCACCGCCGGCCTGTGCCACGACCTCTTTACTTTCGTACAAGAGCAGCAGAAATTAGACAGCGACTTCACCACCTTTATCGCCAGTTTCAAAGGCCCAACACCCACCACCGATGAGCAGTTTGAGCGCCTTTTCTGGCAGCAACTCCAAAATCTCCACGACGAAGACGCCCGTTACCACTCCTGGGACCCCACTTACAGCTCTGACCCTGACAGTCCCGACTTCTCTTTTAGCTTTGCTGGACGCGCCTTCTTCGTCGTCGGCCTGCACCCTGGCAGTTCTCGTCTGGCGCGCCGATTTCCCTGGCCGACGTTGGTATTCAACGCCAAATATCAGTTCAAGCGTTTGGAAGCGTCGGGTAAAGATGAGAAGTTCCAAGAGGTCATTCGAGGCAAAGACGTGGCCCTCCAGGGCGCCACCAACCCCAACCTGAAATACGAGGGCCAGAACTCTGAAGCGAAGCAGTACTCGGGACGGCCAGTGGGGGAAGACTGGGAGTGCCCTTTTAAACCCCGGTGAAGCGTGCCGTCAGCCTTAGTTTTGTCATTCAACCCCGCGTTTCGATCTAAGAACCGTCACCTTATTGAGGCTGTCCACTCTTATTATCTGGATTGGTAAGCCGTTTTCGTTCAGTGTTCTCCCTCTCGGCAATCTGCCAGGCGTCACAGGCCGCATATAAACGAACTGCTAAATAAGGTAATGCAGCAAGTAGTGTAGTTAGAATCGCGGCGTAAGATTTATACCTGACACAGTGAGTTCCACCTTTTTCAGATTTCGCTGTCTCGACGCAAAAAACACCAGTAGAATAAACCCAGAAGAAAATAATTATCCCCAAGATAGCGGCGAGAATGCCAAGGCACACCGAAGTGATCCACCAGAGCGTTTGATCCAGGTATAAATAGCCTGTGCTAAGTGGGATGAGATTCAATACTACAGCCAGCCGCTGGTCTTTCTGTCCAATCGGTGGAGGGTTTCCTAACTGGGCACCACAGAACGTGCAACGCGAGGATATTACGGAATGCTCCGTTTCCTTGCCACAAGTTGGGCATATCATCCAACACTCCAGTCTCTGAAAATCACAGGATCACGTAGGGGAACGAGCGCGCATTTTGGTCCTTTGCATGTGATGGGCCTTCCTCTCTAGCTTTCGCCCTCCTCTTCCGCTCCCAGTTATAATCCGATGCTATGTTCCAGGCGTCCTTGAGAGCGATTAATCGGACCGTCACATAAGGCACCACCGCAATAATTACAGCCAGCACCTGAGCGCCTGCAAACCTTCTCACGCAGTAAGTCCCGCCTTTTTTACTCGCAGCTGTCTCGACGCAAAAAACATCGTCATAAAGCCAGAAGAAGATAATAAATCCCAATATAGCGGCCAAGAAGCCAAAGAAGAGGGATATTATCCACCGCCAAACCCGCCTGAGCACTAGGTATCCAGCATCAAAGAGTACAAGGTTAAGTGATGCGATTTCCCAAAATTCGAATCTTGGAAACTCCTCATATGAAGCCGAACCTGATCGGGCCTCTGAATTCACTTCATGATTAGATCCTGCTTGGCCCCTTAAATGAGCTCCACAGTATCCGCAAACTGGGAGTATTACGGAATACCCTTGGGTTTCTCCGCAGCGTGAGCAAATCATCTAAAAAACTCCGCCACCGCTCTGATGACAGCGGGATTATGTGCTTTACAAGATGGAATAGCAAGGAATAAATTGAGCGACGACATTTTGTGAAACTTTCCGTACGCAGGGGTGCCACAAACTAATGTTACCGCGGACTCGAGAGGCCACTCAGGCTGATAACAGCAGTCTCCTGGCACTAGCCAATATATGTTCGTTCTATGGGCGTGTTTCCCAACATGTAGACCGCTCACCTGACTTTTTTCGTCTGAGCAGTCTCCAGGGAGAACCCTGGTCCGTTGGTGTCGTGGACGGACCCTCTGGCGCCATCATTGGTTGCGTTGCTGTCGCCGAGCGCAAATGTTACGTAAATGGAATTCCAAGGAACACGGCCTATGTCACCGATCTTAGAGTCCATCCAGCACATCGACGCACCGGCGCGGCTGATAGCTTGGTCCGATACGCCATGCGGCGATGCCGCGAGATGGCGGGTTATGATGCGCCCGTTCTTTGTGTGATTGCCCCTAACAATAAGCCCCTAGGCAATCTCACTTTCCTGAAACAGTTCGCCGAGATCATAACTTATTCCGTGATTCCCCTTGGAAGGCACTACAAGACGCCAAAAGCCGGCCTGGCAGTCTCACCTGCCGGACCTAATGATGTCGAAGAAATGGCCAGCTTATGGTGTCGGCTGGCTCCTCAGCGTCAGTTCACACCGGAATTTAGCACAGAGTCCCTAATCCGTTGGATCGAGAAGGCTCCGGGTCTCTCCATATCCTCTTACTGGCTAGCCCGGCAATCCGATGGGGAATTGGCGGGTTTCATGGGCGTCTGGGACCAGACTCTGCACAAACGAAGTGTTGTCCAGCACTACACCACCTCCAGCAAACTGTTCCGAGTTGGGTTCGACGTCATTGCTCCCCTCCTAGGGGCTGGCAGACTGCCTGGGGTAGGTGGAGTGCTCAAACACCTGACTGCTGTTCACCTATGTGCGTCTGAAGATGACCCCCTTGTCCTGCGTTCGTTGATCACCCGCGCCATCCGTGAGATCAGCGGTAAGGGCCATTCCTTTTTCACCATAGGACTCGATGCCACAGATCCATTGTCAACCGCGCTCAAAGGCATGTTGTCGGTGAAAACTCGAACGCTCGCATGCGTCGGGACGTCAGATGGAAAATACAGCGGTCCCCCTTTAGGAGACAGGCCCCTCTATTTCGAAATCGCTCTGATGTAGTTAATTACTTAGTCGCAGTATCAAAATTGCCATCTTGCAACCATCCCCTACCTCCCAAAGGCCTCCCTGAAAAACTCGCCCGTCATTGACGCTATCGGCTCCTCCATCTTGTGCAGGACGTGGCCTGTGTCCTGGAACACATGCAGCGTGGATTCCGCCCCGTGCTTCTTCAGCAGTTCGTGTAACTCCACGGCGTTCGGCCCGCACGGGATGTTGTCGTCCGTCTCCCCGTGCATTATCAGCGTCTTCGGCAAACCCTTAGCAAAGGCCTTCCCTCCCACCGCTAGCCTCAGCCCCATCTGCGACAGCGCATCGTAGCCCGACACGCTGGCTATAAGCACGTCATCGAGTATGTCCTCAGGGAACCCGTGGGCCCTGCGAATCGCCTCCTTCCGCCGCGGTATCACCGACGCATACGAGACCACCGCCTGCGTCGACACCACCGCCCGCACCTTCCCGTGCAGCGGGCCCATAATCGAGTTCCACATCGTCAGCCCGCCCATGCCCGCCGGCGTCCACATCCCCACCCGTTCGGCGTCGACGTTGGCTCCAGCCACCAGCGCTCGATACAGCGCTACCGAAGCCGCCGTCGCCGACGCCCGCCCGTAGTGCACCCCCGTCAGCTCCGACCCCGCCACGGCGTACCCCTGCTCCAACAGGCGATTAAGTATTGCCTTGTATGGAGGCCGAATTAGGCAGTCCGTCTCGCCGTCTCTCACGTAGCTGCTCTGCCCTCGAAACCATATCACCACAGGTACTGGCGACACGCCCTTCTTCGACTGGTATTTCTTCGGCGTCTTGAGGAAACTCCATTCGCCGCCCGACTGGAAATACACCAACTGCTCCCCATCCTTCAATGGCGGCATCGGCTTGTCCACATACTCTCCTTAGTACCCCGTGCTAATCAAGGTAGGATGTGTTCGCAAGAACCGACCACTACCGAGAAAATCCTTTCTCCTGACCAGCGGGAGAAGGGGGGGGGGGGGGGAGGCGCCCTTCCTT
>VGZZ01000062.1 GCA_016872285.1 SAR202 cluster bacterium
GGTCGATGGTGACCCAGGCCTTGAGCTTGGGTTCCAGGCGGTCGATTTGCTTAAGGCAGGCCCCGGCCAGGTCGACGGGAGAGAGCTTGCCTGCGTCGATCTGCTTGGAGGCCTGGCCGATGGTGAGGAAATTGGGCTTGGTCATGGATGACTCCTGGTAACTATATCGCTTCGCTCGGCCCACACCCACAAAGGTTTACGGATGGTTGTGCCACATAAAGGTGGGCGTTTCCTCAAAATAGGGGAGACGCTCGTAGATTTTTTCCATGTGGGCGGCGTGCTCAACTATGGTGGACTGGAGGAGCTGGGCGCGCCGCGCGCCCCAAAGTCGCGAGGCCTGGCGGGTGGTCTCCTTGGCGATAGACTCTTTGGACTGGGGGTCGCGTTTGGCGGGCATGGGGCCCTCCTGCGTAGGGGCGAGAGTGGTATGGCTAGATTAAAGGGGCTAGATGGAGGGGTGTCAAGGCGCAGCCCAAGAATGCGTTGACAAGGGATAGAGAGCCGAGCGCTTAGGATATCCTGGCAATACTGACCTTTAAGTTCTCAGCGCTCCGAACAGCGAGGGTGCTACAATCCGCCGACTATGATGTGCTTGCGGCGGGCAATACTCTTCATCGCGGTCACATTTTTAATAGCCGCGTGCGAAACCACGGCGTCAACTCTTAGCCCTGCCGCAACGCCCACTCCGACGTGGACACCCTTCCCGTCTCCAACACCCACATTTAGGGCGATACCGACGGCTATCGCAATGCCGACCGCGACGCCTGCCCAGACAGCGCCGGCGGAGCGAACACTCACTCCTAACCCCACGGCAACGCCTACGGCTACTCCCACGAGGACATCGCCACCTTTGCCGCCAACACCAACGGCCACGCCAACACCGAGCCCAGCTTTGCCTGCCGTCATGTATTCAACCTGGTGGTCGCAGCAGATGCAGCGGGGATGTAAAGATCGAGAATCGGTAGAGTTCGGCGCGCCACCGCTTAAGATGGAAAACATAATAAACATCGCGCCGTACGGCTTGATGGTCGGCGCCCACGTCATCCCCAGCGACCATCAAGGATACGCTTTCGGCGAACAGGGCCCCGACCCTCGCTACGACGTGCTGTCGGTGGGCGACGGCGCGATAGTGGAGATTACGGTACGGCGGGTGAGCGTTGATACTGGCCAGTCCAGCAGCCCGCAGTACCACATCACCATCCGCCATTCGTGCTCGATTGTCACGCAGTATGACCTCATCGACGAACTGGCGCCGGACATCGCCGCCCAGATGGATGGCCTAAAAAGAGGGGTGTCGATCCCCATCAAAGAAGGCAAGATAATTGGAAAAGCGGGCGCGTCCAGCCAGGGAGTTGATTTGTGGGTTGCCGACCTGCGCACACTAACTGAAGGCTATGTAATCCCTCAGCACTACGAGGCGGAGCCGTGGCGGCTCTATGCCATCGATCCTTACTCGCTCTTTCGGTAGCCGCTGCGCTCAGAACTGCGGGCAAAGTCGGTCCGCCAGGCGGAGCCGCTGGGCGGGCGCGCGGACTACGACATCGACGGACGTCTGATCGGAGGTTGGTTTGTCGAGAACACCAACGGGTACGCCGGCCTGTCGCAAAGCAGTTTCTTCAAAACACATCTGGCGGTCACTTACCACGCGTACGACCCCACGGCGGTCATCGTGTCGCTGGGCGACTTCCAGGGACAACCTCGCCAATTCTGTGTAACGGATAACGGCCCTGATCCGGCTCAAGTGAGCGTGGCCACGGGGCTTGTGAAATATGAGCTGCGGCCCTGGGGATATATCAACCAGCAGAACGGTCGAAGCTGGAACTATAAAGAGTCCTTCGATGGGTTCCGTGTGCAGCCGATGGGGGATGTCCAAGGCACGGTGCTGATGCAGATGTTGGACGCGCGAAGGCTCAAGATAGAGATATTCCCAGGTAAGGGGGCGAACGAGGTCCAGGGCTTCACGGCGAAGGCGGCAGTGTACGAGCGGTAGCTATGGGGCCAGGTTATGAGACGGGCCGGGAAGCGCCGCAGCGTGTTCCAGGTGAGTAGTCCAGAAGGCGTCACGGAGTGAAGGAAACGAGCGTTGACAAGGGTATGGGAGGCCGATAACATGCGATACAGGGCGGGCGTAGCTCAGGGGCAGAGCATCTGCTTCCCAAGCAGAGGGTCGTGGGTTCAAATCCCATCGCCCGCTCCAGTGATTTAGATACAAAAAGGGCCTCTGGAACATCGCCAGAGGCCCTTTCATTTGGCTCACTGTACCAGTTTTTGTACCAATTGAGGCTGGATTAGTTCTTCTGTCATGGATTTTCTCGCTCCATTTAGCCCTTCCTCGAAACGGAGAGCTGCGGCTTCTTGGAGTCCTGGGGCCAGATGGCTGTAAACGTCTAGTGTTACCTCAATACGGCTGTGTCCTAACCTTTCCTGGACAATTTTCGGATGGACGCCCTGTTTGAGCATTAGTGAAGCGTGGGCGTGTCTGGCGTCGTGAAGCCGGTAACCCTTTAGTCCAGCGCGGCGCATGGCTTTGGTGAAAGCTCCGCTAATTCCCCTGGGGAGTATGGGTCGTCCATCGCGATAACTGAACACAAGGCTTGCCTCATTAACGGCATGTCCTTGCAGAAGCCCATCAGCCTTTTGGCGCTCAAGCAGTGACCGCAGTATCAGAACATTTGATGGGGTAAGGCTGACTAAGCGCCTGCCTTTGGCTGTTTTGGGGTCCTGGTAGATAGACTGACCCCCCTTGGCCCGATATACACTCCGGTTTACATACAGGGTAGCCATGTCTAGGTCAATGTCCATCCATTTGAGGGCTAGAAGCTCGCCACGACGGAGGCCGGTAAAGAAGGCGGTATAGATGGCTTCGTAGTATTCAGTCTCCTTGCTGATTTCCAAAAGGCGATGAACCTCATTGGCGTCAGGGGCGCGTAGTTCTCTTCTCTCAGGTCTCGGTGGGGACACAGCCTGGCATGGATTACGGAAAATGAGATTACGGCGCATGGCATCATTGAGGGCCTTGGAAAGGCGTAAGTGTGCGTGCTGGACTACACTGGCAGAGACGCCTTCCCGCAGCAGTGTAGCCCATGCTTTGTCGATGTCTTCAGGGGTAAGTCTGGCTATTCTGATTTGACCTAGGACTGGGACAATATGGTGGCGCACTGTGGTCTCGTAATCAACATAAGTTTTGGGTCGAACCTTGTTCTTGGCGTTGTCCAGCCACCCCACAAGGTAGTCTTTTAGTAAGACGCGCGAGGAGACTAGAGGAAGGCCCTGGTCTTGTTTTCTTTCCAGTTCACGAAGTTTTTGTCTTGCCGCGTCCCTTGTTCTTCCGTAAACGGCGTACCTCTTTCCTTCGTGGCTCAGGCGTGCTACCCACAGACCGTCCTTCCTCAAGGTTATTGATCCCTCCTGGTTCCCTCTGCGTGTCGCCATTAGGCCCGACGAATCGCTGTAGAAACCGCTCAGAAGGGGAAAAGGCTTAGACACCCTGCAAGCATCAGACTTGGAAGCGAGCCCTATGGCAACGGGCTGAAGCGCAGGAGACGCGTGGAAAACTTGACTTCTCCTACCCACAGGTAGCTCCCATCAAAAGAGAAACTGAAGGGTGCAAAGAGCGTGTTTCGCCCGATCTCATACCTGTATCTGTGGAGGTTGGCCCCTAGGATGACGTCTGCTGGCTTGCCAGCCAGGGCGTCCTGGATGTTGCGCCAGATGTGCACTCGGTTAAAGCCTCCATCCACCAGAAAGAAGTGGCCGCCTGCTGTCCCTGCCGCTGGTACTCCATTAAAGGTGCCTACGCCGCCTATGGAGACCGGCTTGGCGGCAGCGCTGAGAGTGTCCACCTGATAGACAAGGGCCTTGTGTTTGAAGTTTTGAGCCACCGTAAGATAGGTGCCATCGCTGGATAGCTTCCCCGGCTCCTCAACGTCAAGGACAAAGGCGGGTTCGGAGTTCTGCGATGGGATCCCATTCCAAACGTAGACTTTGTTGTTACTGGCATCGGCCAGATAGAAGTACTTGTCGTCCATGGCAACGCCCACCAGCTTACCGAAGCGGACACTACCTATCATGCGGATGAAAGTAATGTCGGGGAGTTTGCCGGTGACAGGAAGCTCCTTCCATACGTAAACTACGTCTATTCCAGCAAGGGCCAGGTTCTCTTTCCACAGTGCAATGTCTGCGGGCCCAGTAGCCAAGGCATATACCAAGTCCGGGTGGGCACCGCTCTGGTCCGGCAAGTTCTTCCACACATAGAGCTTCCGGTCAAAATCGGAGCCTACGAAGAGGCTCTTGCCATTGGAGGCAACAAGCCCATTCTGAATGATGAAGTTGGTCTCCAGGGTGCTAGTGGCGAGGTCAGGGCTACCGATGACGAAGTCGGGAACCTGGTCCGGCCGAGTGGGGGTAGCGTTGTAGCCTACTACCATGTTGCCGTTGCCGCAGGACACGTAGAGTCTGCTACCAGCGACGGCGACTGCTTCGTAGTCTCCTGGGCTGAAGCACGACCACTTGGTCAGTGTAAGGTCAGGTGCAGCGGTAGCGTCCTTGGGGACCGTATTCCAGACGCGCAGCGTGCTGTCCATTGTAATAAGCTTCCCATCCGAGGTGAAAGTCCCCCGGAACCACTTGGTGTTGTATGTGAGATAGAAATCAAAAGGCTGGTCGTCGGCGGTGGGGAAGGTCTTCCAGACAAAGCTCCCGAAGGAGGGCTGCCCTTCGACTCTGGCGTTATGGTCGCCGACGATGAGGGACTTACCATCACTAGTGATGTGTCTGGGTGTGCCTATCTTGCCGCCGCCCTTCAGCAAGAGGTCAGCGGGTTGATCGCTCTTTGTAGGAAAGGTGTTCCAGATGAGGATGCCACCATGCTGGGTGCTGGATACCACTAACTTCTCCCCGTTAGTCCAGACTCCCCATGGCCAGAAAAAGCGGCTCTTGGACACCTCACCTCCTCCTTCAAGATTAGCAATACCCCCTATGGCCAGGTCGGCGGGGATTCCGCTCCTGGTCGGAATGGTGTTCCAGATGAGGATGCGATAGTTGTTGGTATCGGCCACCACCAAGCGATTGCCGCCCATGGAGATACTCACTGGCCAGTTCATCTGGTCCAGTCCTGTACCAGGGTTGTTGTTGATGAAGTCCTGCTGTCCCAGCACCAGATCCGGTGGCACGTTGTCCGTGGGGAGGCTGTTCCATACGAGCACTCGGTTGTTGAAGATGTCAGCTACGAAAAGGTGTGTGCCGTCCGTGGCAATACCACCAGGGTGGTTGAAGACCAGCGGCCCGCCCGCGTTGTTAAAGTCAAACCCTGACAGAAGGATATCAGCGTTCTGGCCAGTCTTGAAGAAGCCGGAGGTATTGCCTGGAGCGACGCGATAAGTGGAGTCAACCTGCTTCACCGACACCTCGTCTCGGTAGCTAAGCAGAGTGGTGATACTAGCTCCCAGCCGCAGCAGGCACACTGCGGCCATATCGTTGTCTCTGCCGCCGATAGGCTCCCGCCCTGAGCGAAGGGCATCAAACTTTGACTGGCCAAGGAGGCCCGCAGCACAATCGTCGAACCCTGTCGGCACCCGAATGCTCCCTCTCCCCGCGAGGATCTCCCTGGTTACGTTTGCCTGGTAACGCTCCCGCGCCTGTTCTATCTCGGATGCTGAGGGGAGCACAACCCGCGTTGGTGTAGGCGTTGGGGAGGGGGTCGGCGTGGGCACTCGTGTAGGGGTGACGGTGGCCACAGTTGGTGTGGACGTTGGAGCCGGCAGCGGCGTCCGTGTAGGTGTAGGCACGGGCGTTGGCGTCGCAGCAACCGTGGACTGGGACGTGGGCGTCGCGGCCTGCGGCATCGGCGTCGGCGCGGGCGGCGCCTGCTTCCCGCCGCACGCCGCAACGAGCAACGCGATACAGAGGCCTATCAGGACCCAACGCATTCTTGTCATGTCGTAGTTCCCCGATTGGCGGCTGGATTATGACTTTACCCAAGAGAATTTCGGGATGACCTCTACCGCGCCCTGACCGAGACAGCAACCTCCATGGTGCGGCTGTCGGGGTTGCCGCTGTTGTCCAGGACGATGACGTAGTCCCCCGTGGCGTTGATGGTGATGCTCTCCTGGGTCAGGATGCTGCTGACGTTGCCGCTGGCCAGCACCGTGCCATCGGGCGCCTTGATCTGATAGGCAACGCGGCCGCTGCCTGCGCGGTAGGTGAGGCCGACGTTTGCCCGGGAGGAGACCGCGGCGTCAAAGGGGATAACCAGGGTCAGGACCTGACCTGGGGCCAGGGCGAACTGTTGGGTGTGCTCGCCGGTGGCGAACTCCGGTAGCCGCTGCACGGTGGGCCCGGGGGTGGGTGTAGGAGTGGGCGTGGGCGAGGGCGTGGGCGTGGGCGAGGGCGTCGGTGTAGGTGCCGGTAACGGTGTCATAGCTGGCGTAGGAGTTGGTGTCGGGGTGGGTGTGGGCGTCACGCCAGGCGCCGGGGTGGGTGCAGGCGTTGGCGTGGGCGTAGCGGTCTGCGTCGGCGCGGTGCGGGCTGTCACGGAGAGGGTCACCCGGGTGGTCCGGGCCCGGAGGGTGCCGGAGTTGTCCAGCGCCACCACGTACTCGCCCGTCACGTTGACAGGGAAGGCCCCCTGGACGATGTTCTCGTCCTGTCCGCTGTCCAGGGTTCCGCCGTCGGGTGCCAGGACCAGGTACTTCTGGGTGATCTGGGTGAGGTTATATGCCACCCGCGCCGCCCTGGTGCTGTCGCAGGGTACCAGAAGACGGAGGATGGATCCCGCCGGGACGGTGAACTCCTGGGAGTGGTCGCCAGTGCACCAGTCGGCCAGGGTCTGGCTGGTGGTGGGGGCCGCCGGGGGTGCCTCCAGGGCGTGGCCCTCCAGCAGGACGGCCACAATCTGGTTGATCCGGACCTGTCGGTTGTCGAAGATGAACTTGTACTCGCCTTTCTGCGTCACCGGGAAGCCGCCGGCGTGGGTCCCGCACAGGACGACGCCGTCCAGGGCCTTCCCATCGGGGCTGACGACCGCCATTACCAGCGACTGGGGTCCCTCGACGACGCCCACGCTGTACCCGGCCCACGGCGTCTTCGCCGGGTCCAGGTCCAGGCTCAGGGTGAGGACCTGCTTCGCCGGAACGGTGAAAGCGCCCAGGCGCAGGCCCGGCTGCTCCAGGAGGCTCACCTTCTCCGGCTCCTTGTCCAGGTCGATGGGATCGGGTGGCACCCAGCCGGGCCGCCGGGAGACGGTCCAGGTGAGGAAAACGGTCTTGGCGACGCCGGTCTTTTCGGTGAGGATGAGCTGGTAGAGGCCGGAGATGGGCGGGTCGAAGGCGTCGGCGGCGTGACCGGAGACCCTTCCGCTGGCGCCCACGGTGCGGCCGTCCGGGCCCACCACCCGCAGGTCCACGGTTTCGTCCCCCCCGAAGACGTCCACCACGTGGCGTACCTGCCCCACCAGGTTCCGGTCTACCCGGAGGCCCAGGGTGAGGTTGCCCGGTCTGGGCAGGCCCAGGCGGGCGTTGTGCTCCCCAATGGTCGAGGCGGCGTCCACCTCGTCCGGGGTGCAGGCGGTCGGCGCGGTGGGCTCCTTGCCAGCGCCAACGGAGACTAGGATGCCGCCTGTGGCTGCGTTGTCCCCCAAGTCGAAGCCGGTGACGGTGATGAGGTAGTCGCCATCGGGCAGGGGCCCGCGTTGCAAGGTTGAGCGGTCAACGGGCACCGGCTCTGTTGTGTAGGTGGACAGCTTCGGGGTCAGGAGGTACGGCTGGAAGGTGGACGCGTCCCCCGGCAGCAGGGCGCCCAGCGCTCCACCCACCACCTCGAATCCACCGATGAGCGTGCCGGCCTTTTCGTCATAGATGAAGTATGCCTCTGTCTCCCGAGCCAGGGCGGCCTGGCGGTAGCGGCCAAAGACCATCCGCTGTCCCGGCTGCCACACGACGGTGAACACCAGCTGGGGCTCCTTGCCGCCGTGAAGGTACCAGCCGGTCCCGTCGAAGGTGTAGGCGTAGTCGTTGATGGGCTGGTACGTGCGGCGCTGCTCCTCAAAGCTGAATAGCACCTCCTGCTGGCCCAGAAGCCCCACCACTCCCACCACAACCCCCGTCACCATGGTCTCGTCGGTCACCCTGCCGGTGACCTTCGCCTGGGTGCGGCCGGGGGTGACGGAGGCCGCATCTATCTGCGGCTGGGGGACCACAGGCTTGGTCTTGTCTCCTTTCGCCGCCTTGGTGAAGGCCCGGACTAGCTCCGGCCAGGCGGTCTCTTTAGTCTTGGCCAGCTGGGCGTAGGTCGCGACGTTAGTCTGAGGCAAGCTCTGCGTGATGGGCAGAAAGAGGGTGAGCCCGCTCAGGGCTGTGCCTTTGTAGCCGTCACCGGCGACAGTGTAGGGGACGGCCTTTCCCATCGCCTCCTTCAGGGCGGCGGCGCTGCTGGTGATGCGGGAGTCCCTGGTGGCCTTGGCCGCGTTGTCGGCCAGCAGTCCCAGGTCGAAGGCGCCACCGGGATCGGTGAGCCACTGGCGTCCGAAGGAGGGGGTATCGAAGCGGGCCTTGCCGAACACCTGGCCCAGGCGCGTGAGCTGCTGGGCGGTGCCCGGCCCGGCCTCCGCCAGGACGTACCGGTCCAGGGCACCGACGAAGGCTTTGAAGGCGGAGGCAAGCTGGGGCACCTGCTCCAGGTCCACCACGCTCAAAGTGCTGTAGAGCCCCTGCTGGGGCTTATTCTTTTTGAGGTTGGCGATGTAGCCGTCGGCCACGGCCTTGGCCAGGTTCAGGGCGCTCATGGACGGGTCCCTGGTGAGGGGTCCCAGCAGGGCGGTGTAGTCCCACCCCACGCCCGGCTCCAGCTCCTCCGACGCCACGAGCACCTTGGCGAAAGGCTGGAGCTCCAGGGCCACCTCCACCGTGGCCATCAGGCAGGCGTCGAAGCCCAGGAGGTCGAAGGTGACGCCGCCCTCCTGGAGGGCGGCGGCCATCGCCGGCAGAGACATGGGAGCCTCCTTGCCGGCGCTGTCGTCGGTGGCGAAGCCGACCCATCCGGCGCCGTGGTCCCACAGCACCAGGGCGTACCGCCTGGCCGGGTAGGTTCGCTTGCCCCAGGCGATGAAGTCGGCCAGTGTCCTGGGGTCGCTCATGTCCACCTGGCCCAGATTGGCCACCTCGGTGAACTTGCCCCGCTCCACATACAGGCGCTTGGCGCCGCTCCACGGGGCCAGGTTGGCGATGGCCTTGTCCACGTTGCCTCCCCGGTCCACCTGGGCCACGACGCGCACTCTGTCGGTGGAGCCGACCTCCGCCATCTGCTGGAGGTTGGTGAGGGCGAAGGGCTCCAGGTTGTTGTCGGCGGCCACGTACACCAGGGCCGTCCACTCAGCGCCGCTGGGTGGGGGTTGCGCGGGGGTGGGAGTTGGCGAGGCCGTAGGCACTGCGAGGTCGGAAGGCCCTCCGCCCCCGCACGCCGCCGCCAGGGCAGCCAGGGCCATCAGAAGACTCACCAGCAAGAGGACCGGGGACCACCTCTTCAGAGCGATGAATGCCTCCTCTACACAAATAAGACGGTGGATGGCCGGGAAAAGTTCCCCTTTTTCTCCATGTCACTGTCCCTACGGAGTCGTAGCGGTGAGTGGGGTCGCATTGTTCAAGTTGTTGCCTATGGGCATGGTGAAGCCGGTCGATTGCTGAATGATGTTGGCGCCCTTCTGAAAGGGGCCGACCAGGCCGAGGTTCTGGCCCGCTTGGGCAATGGCGGGTGAAGCGGTGGCCCCGCCGACGTTGCGGATGGTGAAGATCATCCAGTCCCAGGTCTCGCCAGGATAGGGGGCGCCCCGGTTGAAGTCGACGACCCCGCCGCCGGCGTCCCCTGCAACCATATAGGGGTTGCCCCACTTCCAATCGCCTCGCGGGTCCTGGTACCACCACGTGCCACCTACCCACAGGTCGATTTTGTCGTTGTTCGTGATCTGGCCGGTCCTGCCGCAGCAGCGGTGGATCTTGAAGAACGTTGGAGTCCACGCAGTGTAGCCAAAGTTCCTGGGCCACACAGCCTGGAAGAACCCGTTGTGGGCAATGAGCACCACCCAGTCGTCGTGCATCAGATTCCCACCGTTGAAGTCGAAGAGCAGGAAGGTCTCCCACATTTGCGGCTGGTTCCGGTTCGCCCTGATCTTGTTATCGGAGTCGGCCGAGACCCACTGGCCCCTGGCTGCCTGGAGCTGCACGATGTAGAAGGTGGAACCACCGGCTCGGGTGGGGTCTTTCGTGCTCTCATCCAGAGGGTTTGCCTTTCCCAGCTGGAGCGCTTTGACATCAACCTGGGGCTCTACCTTGGGCACCTCCGTTGGCGTGGGCGTGGGCGTGGGGGCTGCCTGTCCCCCGCACGCCGCCGCCAGGGCAGCCAGGGCCATCAGAAGACTCACCAGCAAGAGGACCGGGGACCACCTCTTCATAACCATGAATGCCTCCCCTACACAAGATGGGTATAGTCGCATTCCAGCCAGGAAGTTAGTATACACCAGCTTGAGGAGTTGCTGCGACTGTTATTTTCGGGAGAGATGGCGGTGGTTGTAACGCCAGACATGCTCGGCCAAGTAGAGGGGCAGTCCTTCCTGCCGGACGCCCCCCTTGGCTGCCAGGCGGCGCTCCAGGTAGCCCCAGAAGCCCTCCAGGCCGTTGACGTGACCGCCCTGCCGATCGCTGAAGCTCTGGCTGTGGTCCACCAGCCGATGGACATAACCTCCTGCCGCCAGCCCCGTGTAGCTGGTGAAGGTATCCGAGCAGTCCACCGAACCAACGGCGACCTGCTGGTGGAGCAGGGGCAACAAGGTCTTCGCCTCCACGTTGGGCACCACCTCCGCCCACACCTGACCCCCACGGGCCAGGATGCCGAAGACGGCCTGTTTGGTGGTCCCTCGGCCTCGCTTGGTGCCCTGGGCCCGCCTGGAGACATGAAGTCGCGGTCGTAGCCGACGCAATCGAGTTGGCGCTCGCCGCGGACGGCGCATCGCCGTCAAAGGCCGAAGCTGGTCTCGTGGCATAGGCGGGCCTAAAACCCACTCACCTTGAGAGGGACGCGGCGAACGTAGGAGCGACAGGCCCATCCTGATCGTCCTTCTGCGTATCGTGCTCTCACGGCGCAACCGGGATCGAGAACTCGAATACGCTGCCGCCGATGCATGCAGCGGCCGCCTTTACTGTGCCTGAGTAGCTCGGCGCCAGTCGCATTGTGAGGAACTGGCCCCTGGGGAATGGGCTCAACGTGTTCTGGCAGTACTGGTTCAGGTCCGGGGTGTAGCTCCAGATGACCCGTCCAGTATCATCGAGCAGCCAGAAATCACTCCGCCGAAGCTCTGGATCGTAGGAAGTCACAAACACGAGCATGCCGTCCGCCGTCATGGCCGCGACGGCGTGTGGGAAGCGCCGAAACCAGAGCACCTCTCCCTGCCGATCGTAGACTCGGACGCCAAAGCCCCAGTCGCTGACCAGCACCCGCTGTCCATCGGCACTGATGCTGCCGCCGGTGACAAAGGCGGTGTAGAAGTCCCTGCTCCACTGGACCGCGCCGGTCCGTGCATCCCAGAGGCTGAACGTCCCGTCCTTGCCGCCCGAGCCAACGAGCGTGCCACTGGTGTCCATGGCAATGAAGAAAAACGGCCAGAACTCGTTGTTGCCGGTCCATCGGGTTGTCCCTGTTGATGAATCGACGAGGTGAAGTTTCCAGTCTCCAGCCCCAACGGCGAGCGCAGTGCCATCGGGCGTGAAGCGCAGCGCCCGGATCTGGCCGCCGAACGGTTTGGACCAGAGGACGTCTCCCGCGAGGTTGAACATCACGAGCCAGCCGTTGGATCCGCCCGCGGCGAGGCGTTGGCCGTTGGGACTGAACGCCGTGGCGCCGCTGGTGAAGAACCCCCCGCCAAGCTCGCTGTTTGGCGGGTAGAGCCCGTTCCGGTCCTGGGCTCGGTCGGTCGACCAGAGGACCCCGCCGGTCAGTTGATCGATCAGGTGCAGCTTACCGTGCCAGTCCATGCCGGCGGCGTATCTACCATCGGGACGCAGGCCGCGGGCCTGATCTCGGGGATCGGCGGGACAACCATCGTGGTGCTCACCTACCTGAGATCACGGGCCCTCAGAAGCGTTACCTAGGGCCAATCGACCATTAGACGCTCGGGCCAGCATCGTAAAGCCTGCAGACTTCTCTCAATTGTCGATTGGCCCCGGGCGATAGGACCGCCGCGATCGTGATCGGTCGAACCAGCAAGTGGCTCAGCGTTCGTAGGTCCGGGCGGCCGAGGTGAACGACTCGATCTGCTTGGCGTTCTTGCCCGGGAACACCTCCACCTTGACCAACCGTGGTCCGGTCATCTCGACGAGCGCCACCCCGAC